>JBBIUI010000005.1:0-62676 GCA_037440385.1 Rhodocyclales bacterium
TTGCTTCGTCGCTGCGCTCCTCGCAATGACGGGGGAAACAGTGCTCCTCGCAACGACGGGGAAAAAGCTGCGCGCCGCGCAATGACGGGAGCGGGCGTCGCCGGTGCGGCGTAGACCTCGCGGCCACGGGGGGCCGTGCGGCGTGCGCGGCGATGGCGGCAGGACTGCGGCGCAATACAATCCGCGGTTTCCGAGCCGGGTCGATCGAATTGCGGGGCCCCGATGAACGAGCGTTGCGGTAGTGCGTAGTGCAGTGGCTCGCGAGCGTCGGCTGCGCGCGGTACGCGCCCTGTTCGCGATCGAACGCGGCGAACGCGTCGCGCTGGCGTGGGCGGCGGGATACTTCTTCTGCCTGCTGTGCAGCTACTACGTGTTGCGACCGCTGCGTGATGAAATGGGCATACAGGGCGGCGTGCGCAACCTGCCCTGGCTGTTCACCGGCACGCTGGCCGCGATGCTGTGCGCGGTGCCGTTGTTCGGCGCGCTCGCCGCGCGGCTGCCGCGACGGCGCCTGCTGCCTGCCGTCTATGGATTTTTCATCGCCAACCTCGCGGTCTTTTTCGCGTTGTTCGCCTCGGGGTCGGGCGCCGAATGGAGCGCGCGGGCCTTCTTCATCTGGGTCAGCGTGTTCAATCTGTTCGTCGTGTCGGTGTTCTGGAGTTTCATGGTCGACGTGTTCAGCGCGCAGCAGGGCAAACGCCTGTTCGGTCTGATCGCGGGTGGCGGCAGCGCCGGGGCGCTGGCCGGACCGGCGCTCACCGCCACGGCCGCGCCGGTCCTGGGCACCGCGAACCTGCTCGCGGTATCGGCCGCGTTCCTGCTGCTCGCGATCGGATGCGTCGGGCGGCTCGCGGCGTGGGCGGATCGCCAGCCGCCGCGAACGCGCAATGCTGCCGCCGATGCGCGCCGGGAAGCGCGAGAACCGATCGGTGGAGGTGCGTGGGCGGGGGTGGCGTGTGTCGCGCGTTCGGGTTACCTCGCCGGCATCGCGGGGTACGTGGTGCTCTATACGGTGCTGTCGACCTTTCTGTACCTGCAGCAGGCGCGCATCGTGGCCGATGCGATTTCCGATCCGGCGCAGCGAACCGCACTGTTCGCGTCGATGGATCTGGCAGTCAATGCGGCGAGCCTCGCGGGGCAGATTCTGCTCGCGCAAGCGATGCTTCGCCGCTTCGGCGTGGCGGCGGCGCTGGCGCTGGTTCCGGCGCTGACGGTGGCCGGTTTCCTCGCGCTGGGGACCTGGCCGACGCTGGCGGTCGTCGTCGCGTTCCAGATCGCGCGCCGCGCCGGCGATTTCGCGATCACCCGGCCGGCGCGCGAGCTGCTGTTCGCGGTGGTCGGCCGCGAGGCAAAATACAAGGCGAAGAATTTCATCGATACCGTGGTGTTCCGCTGCGGCGATGCGCTCGGCGGCTGGCTGTTCGCCGGGCTCGGGTCGATCGGTCTGGGCGTGTCGGCGATCGCGCTGGGGGCCGTGCCCGTGGCCGCCGCGTGGCTCGCGCTGGGCGTGGGCATGGGCCGCAGGCACGCGCGAATGCAACGTCTTCGGGAGGATGCACAATGAGCATGCGAACCCGATGTGCGCCACCGTGTTCCCGGTCGCGGCGCGATGCGCTCAGACGGATCGCGGGCGCGGGTGCCGTTGTGGCGATGCCGTCGCTCGCCGCGGGCGCCTCGTCCGGAGCGATCGAGCGCACCATTCCCGCGAGCGGCGAGGCGCTGCCGGCGGTGGGCCTGGGCACCTGGCAAAGCTTCGACATCGGCACCGGCGACGCGCAGCGCGCGGCGGCACGGGAGGTGTTGCGCCGGTTCGCGCAGGCGGGCGGAAGGGTGGTCGATTCGTCGCCGATGTATGGCAATTCCGAGCAGGTGGTCGGGGAGCTGTCGCAGGAGCTCGGGCTCGGTGAGCGGCTGTTCCTCGCCACCAAGGTGTGGACGAGCGGACGCGACGCGGGCATCGCGCAGATGGAGGAATCCTTCCGTCGCATGCGCACGAAGCGCATGGACCTGATGCAGGTCCACAACCTGCTCGATGCGGCCACCCACCTGAAGACCCTGCGCGAATGGAAACACTCCGGCCGGGTGCGTTACATCGGGCTGACGCATTACCACCGCGGCGCCTACGCGGACATGCAGCGGTGGCTCGAGCGGGACAAGCCGGATTTCATGCAGATCAACTATTCGCTCGGCGAACGCGAGGCCGAGCGGCGCCTGTTGCCCCTGGCGGCCGAGCGCGGCGTCGCCGTGCTGATCAATCGTCCGTTCGGCAAGGGGGCGCTGCTGTCCGCGGTGCGCGGCCGGCCGGTGCCGGAATGGGCGAAGGAAATCGATGCGACCTCGTGGGCGCAGGTGCTGCTCAAATGGATCCTCGGTCATCCGGCGGTGACCTGCGTGATTCCGGCCACGCGAAATCCGCAGCATCTGCTCGACAACATGGCTGCAGCCACCGGCAGGCTGCCCGATCCGGCGATGCGCAAGCGGATCGCGCAGTATTTCGCCGCGCTGTGAGCGGCGCGCGGGCCGTGGGCAGGTCCGGGAGCCGGCGAAGGTTCAGCGATCCGGTGCTTTTTCCGTGCGCTGCGGGTCGCGGCCGCCGATCAGCCGCTTGAGGCCCTCGACGGCGGACGGCGCGGCCGGCGCCGCTTCGGGCAGCGTACTTTCGAGCTGCTCGATGCGCGCGCGCTGTGCATCGGCGGTCTCCTGCAGTTCCTCGAGCCGGCGGCGCCGGCGCCGCAACTCGATCTGCATGCGCAACGTCGAGGGCGTCGAGAACAGCGCGACGGCGATCGCGCCGAGCGCGAGCGCGATCAGCAGCACCATCGCGAGCGAACTGTCGAAGCGCCAGACCAGGAAGGTCACCGTCACCGGCACGTTGTTCTGCAGCGCGAACATCACGCCGAGGATGGCGACGCCGATCGCGGCGATGATCACGAGCTGCACGGCGGTCCCCCCATCGGCTTTGCGGATCGTGCGAATGTACCACGGGCGGTGCGCGGCCGTGCGCTGCGGCGCGCCGCGGGGGCCGGAGCGCTTCCGGCAGGGTAGAATCCCGGCCTCGACCGGGAGCGCCGCCTCGAACATCGTCCGCGGCTCGATCGGTTTGTGACGACGTCATCGAGCCGGAACCTGCCCATCCATGATCCGCACCCGCTTCGCACCCAGCCCGACCGGCTACCTGCACATCGGCGGCGCGCGCACCGCGCTGTATTCGTGGGCCTACGCCCGCAAGCATGGCGGGCGCTTCATCCTGCGCATCGAGGACACCGATCTCGAGCGATCCACCGAGGCGTCGATCCAGGCCATCCTCGACGGCATGACCTGGCTGGGGCTGGACTGGGACGAGGGGCCGTTCTACCAGATGCAGCGCCTCGACCGTTACCGCAGCATGGCCGAGGAACTGATTCGCGCCGGTCATGCGTACTGGTGCTACGCGAGCCGCGACGAACTCGAACGGATGCGCGAGGCGCAGCGCGCGCGCGGCGAGAAGCCCCGCTACGACGGGCGCTGGCGACCGGAGAACGCGGCGGGGCGCACGCCGCCGGCCGGCATCCAGCCGGTGCTGCGCTTCCGCAATCCGGACGACGGCAGCGTGGCCTGGGACGATCTGGTCAAGGGGCACGTCGAGATCGCGAACCGCGAACTCGACGATCTGGTGATCCTGCGCGGCGATGGCGTGCCGACCTACAACTTCGGGGTCGTCATCGATGACCTCGACATGGGCATCACGCATGTCATTCGCGGCGACGATCACGTCAACAACACGCCGCGCCAGATCAACATCCTGCGCGCGCTCGGCGCGCCGCTGCCGCGCTATGCGCACGTGCCGATGATCCTCGGCGCCGACGGCGAGCGGCTGTCGAAACGCCATGGTGCCGTCAGCGTGATGCAGTACGAGGCCGACGGCTACCTGCCCGATGCGATGGTGAATTACCTCGCCCGGCTGGGCTGGTCGCACGGCAACGAGGAGGTGTTCGACCGCGGCCGCTTCGTCGAGTGGTTCGATCTCGCCCGCATCAGCCGTTCGGCCGCGCAATTCAATCCGGAGAAGCTGGCATGGATCAACCAGCAGTATCTGAAGGCGGCGCCGGCGGGCGAGCTCGCCGGAAAGGCGGCGCGCCGGCTCGCACAGCGGGGGATCGAGGCGGACGCCGCGCGGCTCGAAGCGGCCGTCGCGCTGTACAAGGAGCGCGTACGCACGATCGAGGAACTGGCCGACGCGGTGGAGCCCTTCTTCATGGATCCCGAGCCGGATTCGGCACTGCTGGCGAGCCATCTCGACGGCGGCGCGTGGCGCGCGCTGGAGGCGTTGCGCGAGCGGCTCGCCGCGACCTCCTGGCAGCGCGAGGAGCTCACCCGAGCGATGAAGGAAGTCGTCGCCCGGCATGGCCTCAAGTTCCCTGCGCTCGCGATCCCGCTGCGGGTGATCCTGACCGGGCAGACGCAGACGCCGTCCATCGATGCGCTGCTCGAGGCATTCGGCCGGGAAGCCGTGCTCGCCCGGCTCGAGCGGCACCTGTCGGGCACCGGAAAATAGCGACGGCGCCCGCGGGCGCCGTCGGCCGCCGGGAACCGCCTCGGCTCAGTTGTCGGCGAGCAGCCTGCCGTCGACGATCCTGACCTTGTCGCCGGGTCGCCAGGCCGGCGCACCTTCGACGGAAACCGTCCGCGTGCCGCCTTCTTCCATACGGACGGTGATCTCGTGGTGCGACGTGCTCCTGACGCTGCGCTCGACCTGGTGACCGGCCACCGCTCCGCCCACGGCGCCGGCCACGGTCGCGACCGTATTGCCGCGCCCCTTGCCGAGCTGGTGGCCGAGCAGCCCGCCGACGACGCCGCCGGCCACCGCACCGAGCCCGGTTCCCTGGCCCGCCTGCTTGACCTCGCGCACCGACTCGACGACGCCGCATTCGGCGCACACGCGCCGCACCGCAGCCGCTTCCGGCGCCTGGGCCAGCACCACCGGTTCGGCGCGAACCTCGGCCGCGGGCTGTACCGGGAGGGCTGCGGCGGGAGCCGCGGCCGGCTCGGTCACGCGTGCGACAACGGTCCTCGCTGCGCGGCGCGGCGCCGGATGCCTGGTGGGTGCCGTTTCCGGCTGGACCGCGGCAGGGGCGTCGCGCGACGCGTCGACACCGGGCTGCGGCTCGCCGGCCGCCTTCGGTTCGGCAACTGCCTTCGGCTCGGCGGACGGAGCCGCGGCGAGGGCAGGTAATGCCGCTTCCGCCTGCCGGCCGGCGCTGCCGGCGGCGGGCAGCCAGCCCAGGATCGCGCCGACGCCGACGAAGCTCAATACGGTGACCGATACCGCGGCCAGCCAGATCACCGGGTGCAGTCTTGCTCGAGACGGGGTCGTTTCCATTCGCAATCCTCCTGTGGGTCGGGGTTCCCGGCGATCAACGGACGATGGGATGCCGCCGTTGACGTCGCTGACGAACGCTTACAAATTACATCGGCTCGCCGTGCATGCGCAACGTCGTGCCCGCGCCGCTCAGGTTTCGGGCCTCAACTGCGGAAACAGGATCACGTCGCGGATGCTGGGGCGGTCGGTGAGCAGCATCACCAGCCGGTCGATGCCCACGCCGCAGCCGGCCGTGGGCGGCAGCCCGAACTCGAGCGCGCGGACATAATCCTCGTCGTAATACATCGCCTCCTCGTCGCCGGCCGCCTTGGCGCGAGCCTGTTGCTCGAAGCGCGCGGCCTGGTCCTCGGGGTCGTTCAGCTCGGAGAAGCCGTTGGCGATCTCCCGCCCGGCGATGTACAGCTCGAACCGTTCGGTGATCGCGGGGTTCGAGTCGCTCGCGCGCGCGAGCGGCGACACCTCGACCGGGTAGTCGATGATGAACGTGGGTTCGAACAGTTCGGCCTCGGTCGTTTCCTCGAACAGCGTGAGTTGCAGCGAACCGCGCCCGGCGTGCGCATGGGCCTCGATGCCGAGCTCGCGCAGCTTGGCCCGCAGCCAGTTCTCGTCCTCGAGTTCCGCCTGGCCGAATCCGGGATGGACCTTGCGCAGCGCTTCGGCGACGGTCATCCGGGCGAACGGGCGCGCGAAGTCCAGCACGCGTCCCTGGTAGTCGAACTGCAGTCGGCCGAGCGCCTCCTGCGCGGCATGCCGCAGCAGCCCTTCGGTGAAGTTCATCAGCAGCCGGTAGTCCGAGTACGCTTCGTAGAACTCCATCATCGTGAACTCGGGATTGTGCCGCGTCGAGAGACCCTCGTTGCGGAAGTTCCGGTTCACCTCGAAGACCTTCTCGAAGCCGCCCACGACGAGGCGCTTGAGGTAGAGCTCGGGCGCGATGCGCAGGTACAGGTCGGTGTCGAGCGCGTTGTGGTGCGTGCGAAACGGGCGCGCGGCCGCACCGCCCGGGATCGGATGCATCATGGGCGTCTCGACCTCGAGAAAGCCGTGTCCGGTCATGTATTGCCGGATCGACTGGATGATGCGGCTGCGCGCGACGAACGTGAAGCGCGCATCCTCGTTCATGATCAGGTCGAGATGACGGTGGCGGTAACGCTGCTCGGTATCGGTCAGCCCGTGGAATTTCTCGGGCAGCGGGCGCAGCGATTTCGCGAGCAGCCTCAGTTCGGTGCAGCGCACGGTCAGCTCGCCGGTGCGCGTGCGGAACAGCGTGCCCACCGCCCCGACGATGTCGCCGATGTCCCAGTGCTTGAACGCGGCGTGCGTCTTTGCGCCGGTCGCATCGTCGCTGACGAAGATCTGGATGCGCCCGGACAGGTCCTGCAGCGTGGCGAAACTGGCCTTGCCCATGATGCGCCGGAGCATGATGCGCCCGGCGATCCTGACCTCGACCGGCACCGCATCGAGCGCCTCGCGCGTGTGCTCGCCGTACAGCTCGTCGAGCTTGCCCGCGGTGTTTTCGCGCGAGAAGTCGTTCGGGTAGGCGCGGCCCGAGGCGCGCCATTCGGCGAGCTTGACGCGCCGTTCGGCGATGATGCGGTTGTCGTCCTGGGAGGTCCGCGATTCGCTGCTCATGAGGGTTCCTTTGCGGTCATCAGACGCCCTGCTTGAGGCTCGCCTGGATGAACGGTTCCAGGTCGCCGTCGAGCACGGCCTGGGTGTTGCCGATCTCGACATTGGTGCGCAGATCCTTGATGCGCGACTGGTCGAGTACGTAGGAACGGATCTGGTGGCCCCAGCCGATGTCGGTCTTGGAGTCCTCCAGTTTCTGCTGGGCGGCCTGGCGCTTGCGCAGCTCGAACTCGTACAGCCGGGACTTCAGCATCGCCATCGCTTCGGCCCGGTTGCGGTGCTGCGAACGGTCGTTCTGGCACTGCACGACGATGCCCGTGGGCAGGTGCGTGATGCGCACCGCGGAGTCGGTCTTGTTGATGTGCTGCCCGCCGGCGCCGGAGGCGCGGTAGGTGTCGGTGGCTCGACCTCGCGGATTGATCTCGACCTCGATCGATTCGTCGACCTCCGGATAGACGAACACGCTGGCGAAGCTGGTGTGCCGGCGGGCGTTCGAGTCGAACGGGGACTTGCGCACCAGCCGATGGATTCCGGTCTCGGTGCGCAGCATCCCGTAGGCATATTCGCCGTCGACCTTGAACGACGCGGTCTTGATGCCGGCCACGTCGCCCTCCGATTCCTCGAGCATTTCCACTTCGTAGCCCTTGCGCTCGCAGTAGCGCAGGTACATGCGCAGCAGCATCGCGGCCCAGTCCTGCGCCTCGGTGCCGCCCGCACCCGCCTGGATGTCGACGAAACAGTTGCCGGCATCGAGCGGGTTCGAGAACATGCGGCGGAATTCCATCTCCGCGACCTGCCGATCGAGGTCATCGACATCGTGCTCGACCGCCTCGATCGTGGCGTCGTCGTGCTCGCCGCGCGCCAGCTCGAACAGCTCGAGCGCGTCGGACAGCCTGCGGCCGATCGAGTCCAGGCCCAGCACGACGGCTTCCATCGCCTTGCGATCGCGCCCGAGGGCCTGTGCGCGCTGTGCATCGGCCCACACCGCGGGATCCTCGAGTGCCCTGGCTACCTCTTCCAGACGCGAGCGCTTGGCATCGTAGTCAAAGAAACCTCCGCAGGTCACGGCCACGGGCGTCGAGATCGGCCAGCCGGCCGGCGATGGCATTGAGGCGTTCGGGTTCCACGGGCGTGCTCCGCGAAAAGACACGAATTATACCGGAGCGAGCCGCTCAGGCCGGCTCGATGTGCTCGATGACGAGCCGCAGATCCGTCAGTCCCTCGTATTCGTCGGCGGCGAGCCGGAATGCCGCATGCATGCGGGCCGGGACCGGTTCGGCGCGGTTGAAGCAGATCGCCTGCATGCGCGCGCTGGCGTGGCGCAGCGTGAGCTTCAGGTGGCTGCCCCCGAGCAGGCGCTGGTTCTCGACGGCGAACTCGTCGTCGAACAGCGGCGGCGCGAACGCCTGGCCCCACACTTCGCGCTCGATCCTGCGCACGGTCCCGAGCGAATAGTGGCCGCTCTCCAGCGCACCATCGGTCTCGATGCGCCGCTCGAGCCCGGCGGCGGGAAGCAGGCTGCCCGCCACTTCCGCGAATGCCGCTTCGAACCGCGCGAGATCGCATTGCGCGATCGTCAGGCCGGCGGCCGCGGCATGTCCGCCGAAGCGCCGGATCAGCGCCGGGTGGCGCTTGGCGATGCGATCGAGCGCGTCGCGCAGGTGCAGGCCGGGAATCGATCGGCCGGAGCCGCGCAGCTCGCCGCCCTCGGCCCGGGCGAACGCGATCACCGGACGATGCATGCGCTCGCGTATCCGGCCCGCGAGCAGGCCGATGACACCCGGATGCCAGGACGGATCGAACAGCGTCAGCGCCGCGCCCTCGCCGGTTTGCACGCGATCGAGCATCGCCGCGGCCTCGGCCTGCATGCCGGCCTCCAGTGTTCGCCGCTCCCGGTTCAGCTCGTCGAGGCTGCGCGCGAGATTGAGCACATGGGCCGCATCGTCGCTCAACAGGCACTCGATGCCCGGGCCCATGTCGGCCAGACGCCCGGCGGCGTTCAGCCGCGGTCCCGCGACAAAACCCAGGTCGAAGGTCGATGCGTGCGCCGGGTCGCGCCCGGCGACCTGCAGCAGCGCGCGCACGCCGGGCTGGCCCCGGCCCGCGCGGATGCGCTCGAGACCCTGCGCCACGAGCAGGCGGTTGTTGTGATCGAGCGGCACGACGTCGGCGACGGTACCGAGCGCGACCAGGTCGAGCAGGTCCGCGAGTCTCGGTTCGGGGCGCGCGGCGAAATGGCCGCGCCGGCGCAGTTGCGCGCGTGCCGCGAGCAGCACGTAGAACATCACGCCGACCCCCGCCAGGTTCTTGCTCGGAAATGCGCAGCCCGGCAGGTTCGGATCGACGATGGCGTCGGCTTCGGGCAGCCGGTCTGCCGGCAGATGATGGTCCGTGATCAGGGTCTGCATGCCGAGCCGTCGCGCCTCGGCCACGCCTTCGAGGCTCGCGATGCCGTTGTCGACCGTGATCAGCAGCCGGGGATGGCGCTGCGCCGCGGTGCGCACGATCTGCGGCGTGAGTCCGTAGCCGTCGGTGAGGCGGTTCGGGACCAGGTATGCCGCATCCGCGCCGAGCAGGCGCACACCGCGGATCGCCGTCGCGCAGGCGGTGGCGCCGTCGCAGTCGTAATCCGCGACGATGACGATGGAACTGCGCCGCGCGATCGCATCGGCGAGCAGCGCCCCGGCCGCCTCTGCGCCCTCGAGCCGGGCCGGATCGAGCAGCGCGCTCAGGCGATAGTCGATCTGCTCCGGGCCCTCGACGCCGCGGCCGGCGTACAGACGGGCGAGCAGCGGATGCACGCCCGCGTGCTCGAGGGCATGGCAGTTCCGGGCGGCGGCGCGCCGATGGACGATCGCGGTCACGCCGCGTTCTCCGGCGGCACCAGCTCGCCGAGCGCGGTCGGCCGGCGCCAGAACCTCCACGATTGCGCGATGCCGTAATCGAGTTCGAGCAGCGCCGCGTCGCCGGGTGCGACCAGGCGCAGCGAGGAAATGCGCGGATCGCGCCGGTTGCGCACCGCGCGCTCGAGCGGCGCGATCCAGTCCCGCTCGATCGCGGCCAGCCGTTCGCACCACTGCGCCGCGTCCCGGTACAGGCTCGCATCCTGGAGGGCATCGAGCACGACCGATACATCGGCCTCGCGTTCGGCATCGAGCGCCGCCGCACCCGGCGGCAGCGCCAGCGCTCGTGCGCCGCACGCGGCGGCGAGCCCGCGCACGAGCGGATCGTCGGCCGCGATGACGGCGCTGCGCGCGCGCATGCCTCGCGGCCAGCGGCCGGCGCCCCACAGCCACACGCTGTTGATCGTGGGGCGGCCGGCCGCCTCGCGCGCGACATTGACCGGGTGATGATGCAGCAATACCTGGATGTCATTGAGCCGGCGCAGCCACGCCGGCGCGTCCGGCCCGTGCGGCAGCAGCGCATCGGGCCGGCGTCCGACCGCTCGCGCGAGCGGATGGGTATGCAAATCGGGTGGCTCGCTCACGCGTACATACCAGCGTGCCGGGTCGGCGGCGACGAAGCTCGCGGCCGGGCCGAATTCGCGGTCGAGCGCCTCGACCAGCCTCTGGGCTTCCTCGGCGGTGATTGCGAGTTCGCGATCGTCCGCGACGGCGCAACGGTCACGCAGCACGCGCAGATGGATGGGGTCGGCGCACATCCAGGCCGCCTCGCCCGGGTCGATGCCCTGGCCTGCGGCGCGCAGCGCACCCCAGGGCGGCTCGCGCCCTTCGAAGCCATGCGCGGCGGCGAGCCATTGGTGCAGATCGGCGCCCGCGTGCCAGCGCAGGTGCGCGCGCGAGAGCACACGGGCGAGGCCGGTCGGCTTCCATTCGCGTGCGGGATGGCCCTCGGGCCCCGGCGGCCAGATCAGCCCCGGAACGACCAGCGTGAGTTGCATCGTGGACTGCGCAGGATACGCGGCAGTGTAGCATAGCGGCCCCATGTACTACGAGCTGACGGTCGGTCTGCGCTATCTGCGGGCGAAGCGGCGCAACCATTTCATTTCGTTCATCTCGGCCATCTCGATGGCGGGCATCGCGCTGGGGATCGCCGCGCTGATCGTCGTGCTCTCGGTGATGAACGGCTTCCAGACGGAACTGCGTACCCGGATCCTCGGAGTGGCCTCGCACATCGAGATCTCCGCGCAGGACGGCGAACTGCCGAATTGGGAGGAGGTGGCGCGGCAGGCGGGCGCGCATGCGCGCGTGCGTGCGGCCGCACCGTACGTGTCCGCCCAGGGCATGCTGTCGTTCGACCAGGGCGTGCGCGGGGTGCTCGTGCGCGGCATCGTCCCGGCTCGCGAAGAACGGGTCGCGGATTTCGACCGGTATATGCGAACGGGAAGTCTCGCGGCGCTCAGGCCGGGCGAGTTCGGCATCGTCCTCGGCGCCGAACTGGCGCGCGCGCTCGGCGTGTTCGCCGGCGACCGGGTCACGCTGATCGCGCCGCAGGCGCTGGTGACGCCGGCCGCGGTGCTGCCGCGGCTCAAGCAGTTCCGCGTCGTCGGCCTGTTCGAGTCCGGCATGTACGAATACGACTCGGGCCTCGCGCTGATCCACCTGCGCGATGCGCAGGTGCTCTACCGGATGGCCGATTCCGTCTCGGGCGTGCGGCTGAAGATCGACGACCTGTTCGCGGCACCCGTCGTGTCGCGCGAGCTCTCGCGGCTGCTGCCGCCGCGACTGGCGATCGCCGACTGGACGCGCAGCCACGCGAATTTCTTCCGCGCGGTGGCCATCGAGAAGAACATGATGTTCATCATCCTGTCGCTGATCGTCGCGGTGGCCGCCTTCAACATCGTCTCGACGCTGATCATGGCCGTGACCGACAAGCAGGCGGACATCGCGATCCTGCGCACGCTGGGCGCGAGTCCGGCCAGCGTGATGGCGATCTTCGTGATCCAGGGCGCGCTGATCGGCGTGATCGGGCTCGCCGCAGGCGTGGTCGGCGGGCTCGTGCTGGCCCACAACCTCGAAGTCGTGGTACCGGCGATCGAGCATCTGACCGGGGTCACCTTGTGGACGAAGGAGGTGTATTTCATCAGCGCACTGCCCTCGGAGGTTCAGTGGCCGGACGTCGTGCTGATCACCTCGCTGTCGTTCGTGCTCACGCTCGCCGCGACGCTGTACCCGAGCTGGCGCGCCGCGCGCGTGAATCCGGCCGATGCGCTGAGGTACGAGTGAGAACGGCGCGCGAAACCCCGCATGCGGCCGGTGGCGGCAACGCGGTGCTCGCGTGCGCCGGGCTCCACAAGATCTTTCACCAGGCGCGCGTGGAGGTGCCGGTGCTCACCGGCGTCGACCTCGAACTGGCGCGCGGCGAGCGGCTCGCCATCGTCGGCGCGTCCGGTTCCGGCAAGAGCACGCTGTTGCACCTGCTCGGCGGACTGGACACGCCGAGCGCGGGCACGGTCTCGCTGTTCGGGCGCGATTTCAGTACCCAGTCCGACGCCGAGCGGGGACGGCTGCGCAACCAGGCGCTCGGCTTCGTCTATCAGTTCCACCACCTGCTGCCGGAATTCTCCGCACTGGAAAACGTCGCGATGCCGCTCGTGATCCGTCGCATGCCGCGCGGCGAGGCGCTCGCGCGGGCCGAGACGCTGCTTCGCGAAGTGGGTCTCGCGCACCGCCTGAGCCATCAGCCGGGACAGCTCTCGGGCGGGGAGCGCCAGCGCGCGGCGGTCGCGCGCGCGCTGGTGACGCGGCCCGCATGCGTGCTCGCCGACGAGCCCACCGGCAATCTCGACCGCCACACCGCAGCGCACGTGTTCGACCTGATGCTGGGTCTGAATGAATCGTACGGGACCAGCCTGATCGTCGCGACGCACGATCCGCAACTCGCGGCCCGCGCGCGGCGCGTGCTGCGGCTGGAGGACGGGAAGCTGGTCGCGGAACGTTAGCAGGATGGGGTCGGACACGATCATTTTCCTTCCGCGTTCGGGAATCGCGGGAATCGGGCGGCGATCGAGGCAGACCGTTCGCCTGCGTCGCGGTGCGCCTTCCCCGCGATGACGGCCCCTTTCTTCGCCATTGCGGGGAGCGTCGAACTGCCCGTCATTGCCGGGAGCACAGCGTTTTCCCCCGTCATTGCGGGGAGCGCAGCGACGAAGCAATCTCATTGCGTGCCTGGCGGGCGGCAGACCCGTCCGGCGGCTCGATTGGCTCTCGCGCGGGCGGCGCGGTGCCGCCACGCACGCACCAGATACCAGCGATATGCGGTTCGCGTGACGAAGTAGCCGGCGGCGGCGAGCAGGCAGGCGAGCATCAGTACGCCCAGCGCGAGCGGTTTGCCCAGCCCGGCGCTCCAGTCGAGGATCGCCGAGACCCACTGCGAAAAATGCGCGAGGTCGAACTCGGGCGGCGCGATGAAACCGCGTGACGAGGCGATCACCGTCGTGCCGAGTTTGTACGCGACGAAGTACAGCGGCACAATGGTGAGCGGGTTCGTATAGAGTGTGGTCAGCAGTGCGAGCGGCAGATTGACCCGGAAGATCAGGCAGGCGATCGCCGCGCCGAACATCTGGAACGGCCCCGGAATCAGCCCGCAGAACAGCCCGACCGCGACGGCGCCCGCGGTCGAATGGCGGTTGAGGTGCCACAGCCGGGGATGCAGCAGCGTGTCGCCGAAGATCGCGAGCCACCGGTTGGCGCGGATCTTTTCATGGTCCGGGAGAATCCGGCGGAGGTACTTGCGCATGGTCTCGCCCGCGGGAGCAGGCCCGATTCTACCTGCCGCGGCGCCCGCGCGCGGCGGCTTGCTCCATTACGCCAGGCCGTGCGCATTCTGATCCTCGCCTTTGCGGCAGGCATCTGGCATGTGCAGACCCGCGCGGTGCTGCCGCAATGGGAGCACCTCGCGTACGTCGCCGCGGCGGCGGCCGCAGCGCTTGCGCTGGCGGGGCTCGCACGCAGGCGCGGCCGGGCGCTCGCGGCCGCGCTGTTTCTGGCGCTGGCCGGTCTCGGCGCGGGCGTGGCGTGGGCCGCGACGCTCGCGCACTGGCGCCTCGCCGATGCGCTGTCCGAGCGCGACGAGGGACGCGACGTCCGCATCACCGGTGTCGTCGCCGGCCTGCCGCAGGAGTTCGAGCGGGGCCTGCGATTCGAGTTCGCGGTCGAACAGGCGCAGGTGGCCGTGCCCTCGCGCATCTCGCTCGCGTGGTACCGCGGCTGGCGCGACGATGAATGGCACGCTTTCCGCAGCGTGCATGCAGGCGAGCGCTGGCAGCTCACGGTGCGCCTGAAACGGCCGCACGGCAACGCGAATCCCCACGGTTTCGACTACGAGGGCTGGCTGTTCGAGCGCGGGCTGCGCGCGACCGGCTATGTACGCACCCGCGCGGACAACCGGCGCCTGGACGCGTTCGTCGCCACGCCGGCATTTTCCGTCGACCGGCTGCGCGAGGCGGTACGCGCGCGTTTCCGGCAGGCGCTGCCGGATGATGCACCCTATGCCGGCGTGCTGATCGCGCTGGCGGTGGGCGACCAGCGCGCGATCGATCCCGATCTCTGGCAGGTGTTCCGGCGCACCGGCATCACGCATCTGATGTCGATCTCGGGTCTGCACGTGACGATGGTCGGCGCGCTCGTCTATGCGCTGGTGTCGTTCGGCTGGAGGCGCGTGCCACGTCTCGCGCTCGCGCTGCCGGCGCAGCAGGCGGCGACGATCGGCGGCTGGATCGGCGCGTTCGGCTACACGCTGCTGTCGGGCTTCGGCGTGCCGGCCCAGCGCACGCTGTACATGCTCGGCGTGGTGGCCGCTGCGCTGCTTGCCCGCCGGCAGGTGGGAGCGAGCCGTGTGCTCGCACTCGCGCTCGCGGCAGTGCTGCTGCTCGACCCGTGGGCCGTGATTTCGGCGGGATTCTGGCTCTCGTTCGGCGCCGTCGCGACGCTGTTCTATGTCAGCGCCGGGCGTACCGGCCCTGTCCACTGGCTCGCCGGGTGGGCACGCGCGCAGTGGGCGGTGACCGTGGGCCTGATGCCGGCACTGCTCGCGCTGTTCCAGCAGTTTTCGCTGGTGTCCCCGCTCGCCAATGCGCTGGCGATCCCGGTGGTGAGCTTCGCGGTCACCCCGCTCGCGCTGGTGGCGGCCGTGCTGCCCTTCGATGCACTCCTGCGGCTCGACCATGCGCTGCTGTCGTGGCTGATGGCGGCGATCGAATGGCTGGCCGGGCTGCCGGTCGCGATGTGGCAACAAGCCGCGCCGCCCGCCTGGGCGGTCTCGCTCGGCATCGCCGGCTGCGCCGCACTGCTGTTGCCGCGCGGCGCGCCGACGCGCGCCCTCGGCCTGGTGCTGCTGGCACCGCTCGCGGCCGCCACGCCGCAACGCGCGGCCGAAGGCGAAGCCCTCGTGACGGTGCTCGATGTCGGCCATGGGCTCGCGGTGCGCGTGGGCACGCGCAGCCACGACCTCGTCTATGACACCGGGCCGAAGTATTCCGCGGACGCCAACAGCGGCAACCGCGTCATCGTGCCGTACCTGCGCGCGATCGGCGTTCGCCGTCTCGCCGGACTGGTCGTCAGTCATCGCGACGACGATCACGCAGGCGGCGCAGCGTCGGTGATCGAGGAACTGCCGGTCGACTGGCTGCTCGGTTCGCTGCCCGCCGGCGACCCGTTGCGACACGGTGCCGCGCGCGATCTCGCGTGCCGGGCCGGCCAGCGCTGGCGCTGGGACGGCGTCGACTTCGAGGTGCTGCATCCGGCCGCCGGCGAGTATTCGGTCGGGCACGCGCGCGCCAACGAGTCGAGCTGCGTGATCCGGATCGCCGCCGGCGATGCCAGCGTGCTGCTCACCGCCGACATCGAGGCGCGCACGGAAGCCGAACTGCTCGCGCGAGACGCCGGCCGGTTGCGCTCGGACGTGCTGGTGGCGCCGCATCACGGCAGCCGTTCGTCCTCGACGCCGCAGTTCCTCGCGGCCGTCGCGCCGCGCATCGTCGTGATCCCGGTGGGATATCGCAACCGCTTCCGCCACCCCCATCCCGCGGTGCTGGAACGCTATCGCGAGACGGCGCAGCGCGTGCTGCGCACCGACGCCGACGGCGCCGTCACGCTTCGCCTTTCGTCCGGGGGCATCGGCATCGAGACCGCGCGCGGGCTGGGGCGGCGCTACTGGAATGGCGCCTGAGGGTACCGAAACCGGGCCGGCGCGAAACGGGGCCGGCGCACTCGACGCGGTCCGTGGCAGGGGCGCGCCATCGCGCTCGCATGCGAGCGGTGACGGGCACCGTCGGCTGCTACACTTGCACCATCGCGTGTCCCCGGGGATCCGGAATGTCCGGAGCAAAGTGTGAAGTCGGCGTCCTGCGAGAGCACACGGTGCTGTGCGCCGGAGCGCACGGACTGCACCGCATGGCCTACGTGGAGTGGGGCGATCCGGCCTCGCCCAGGGTGCTGGTGTGCGTGCATGGGCTCACGCGCAACGCCCGCGACTTCGATTTCCTGGCTCGTTCGCTCGCGGGCGACTACCGGATCGTGTGCCCGGACGTGGCCGGGCGGGGTCGCAGCGAGCCGCTCGCGGTGGCCGACGATTACGTGCTGCCGGTCTATGCCGCGGACATTATCACGCTGATCGCGCGGCTCGATGTCGACGAGGTTCATTGGGTGGGGACGTCGATGGGGGGGCTGATCGGCATGGTGCTCGCGGCCGATCCGAAATCGCCGATCACGCGGCTCGTGCTCAACGACGTCGGACCGATGATCACCGCGCAGTCGCTGGCGCGCATCGCGCAATATGTCGGCAATTCGCCGACGTTCGCGACGATCGGGCAGGCCGAGGCGTACGTGAGACTGGTCTCCGCGCCGTTCGGCGCGCTGTCCGACGACCAATGGCGCCACCTGACGGTGCATGCGGTGCGCGCGAGCGAGCAGGGGGGCTACCGGATGGCCTACGATCCGGCGATCGCGGTGCCGTTCGTCAAGGCGATGGTGGAGGCGGGCCAGGACATCGACCTGTGGCCGCTCTACGATGCGATCCGGTGCCCGACGCTGGTCGTGCGCGGCGAACGATCCGATCTGCTCACGCGCGAGACCGCCGTCGAGATGACCCGGCGCGGCCCGCATGCGGAGCTGACCGAAATCCCCGCCGTGGGACATGCCCCGATGATGCTTTCCGAAGCGCAGATCGCGCCGGTGCGCGAGTTCCTGCTGCGGGCATGACAGGAGGAAGACGATGACTCCCGATCGATTCACGGCGACGATGGCGGAAATCACACACCACCTTGCGGGGCGAGCGCTCGATGGCGCGCTGCAGGCCGATCTGGAGAAGCGCTTCGGAGCCGGCTCCGCGTGGTTCGGGGAGCTCTTCGCGGGTTGCCGCGAGGCCGTCGCGGCGGGCTGGATGTGCAGCCGCGAGGGCGGCGGGATCCGCTACGGGCGCGTCATCAAGCCGGGGCCGGCGACCGACGGATACAGCGTCGATGTCGTCGACATGCGCGACGTGAAGGGGCCGCACCATCGCCACCCGAACGGGGAGATCGACCTGATCCTGCCGCTCGACGAGTCCGCGCGGTTCGACGGCCACGGTGCGGGATGGCTCGTCTACGGCCCGGGAAGCGCGCATTTCCCCACCGTGAGCGGCGGCCGTGCGCTCGTGGTCTACCTGCTTCCGCAGGGCGCGATCGAGTTCACGCAGCCGTCCTGAACACGTGTCGCGTGGCATCGCGCGCGAGCCCGGCGTATCATCGGGCGCCGTCAGCACGCTGACATCGATCCGCAACCCGTCACACAAAGGAGGAGAAACAGATGGATGACATCAACGATCGTCACGGCCGCCGCGAGTTCCTGAAGGGTGCGGCCGCGGGCACCGCGCTCGTCACCGCCGGAAGCCTGGTTCCGGGATTCGCGTTCGGGCAATCGGCGAAGATCCGCGTCGGACTGATGCTGCCCTATACGGGAACCTATACGCAACTGGGCAACGCGATCACCAACGGGTTCAAGCTCGCGGTGCAGGAAAAGGGCGGCAAGCTCGCCAGGCGGGAGGTGGAATACTTCACCGTCGATGACGAATCGAATCCGGCCAAGGCGCCGGAGAACATCAACCGGCTGATCCAGCGAGACAAGGTCGATGTCGTCGTGGGTACCGTCCACTCCGGCGTGCTGCTGGGCATGGTCAAGGTCGCGCGGGAAACGGGCACGCTGGTGATCTGCCCGAATGCCGGTGCCGGCGCGGCGACCGGCCCGCTGTGCGCGCCCAACATCTTCCGCACCTCGTTCTCCAACTGGCAGACGACCTACCCGCTCGGCAAGGTGCTCAAGGACAAGGGACACAAGAGCGCAGTGTTCATCACGTGGAAATATGCCGCCGGCGAGGAAATGCTGCAGGGTTTCCGCGACGGCTTCACGAAACAGGGCGGCAAGCTCGTCAAGGAGCTGTTCCTGCCGTTTCCGCAGGTCGAATTCCAGCCGCTGTTCACGGAGATCGCTTCGATCAAACCGGACGCGGTGGTTTGTTTCTTCGCGGGCGGCGGCGCAGCCAAATTCCTCAAGGACTATGCGGCGGCAGGATTGAAGGGAAAGATCCCGCTGTACGGTTCGGGTTTTCTCACCGACGGCGTGCTCGATGCCGTGGGGGATGCGGCGGCCGGAGTCGAGACGACACTGCACTACGGCGACGGGATCGAGACGGCACGCAACAAACAGTTCCGCCTCGAGTATGCCAAGGCGTTCAAGCTCCAGCCCGACGTCTATGCGGTGCAGGGCTTCGATGCGGGCCAGCTGCTGGCGGCCGGCCTGCAGGCGGTCAAGGGCGACATCGGCGACAAGGCGGGCATGATCAAGGCGATGGAACGCGCCAGGATCGACAGCCCGCGGGGGGGCTGGACGATGTCGAAGGCGCACAATCCGATCCAGGACTTCTACCTGCGCAAGGTCATCGGCAAGGAGAACAAGGTGATCGGCATCGCGCACAAGGCACTCGCCGATCCGGCCACCGGTTGCAAGATGGGTTGACGGTTTTCACCGTTCGCGTCCTCGGGCGGCAGCTCCGGCTGCCGCTTTCGTTTTCCGCGACCGGCACGGCGCACACGCTCGCGGGAGGAAGCGCCCGGCTCACCCGTCAAGCGCAACGGCCAGCCGAACGGCGAGCCGGTTCCGGGTGACTGGAAACCCGGAGCAGGCCGAAGGCAAAGCGCCGGCCCGACGAACGCCGATACGAGTCGGCACGGCGAAGCGAGCCGGCGCACATCCGCAAAGCCGCAAACCCGAGTACGGCGCCCGCGCCGGCGGCGACGGGGCCGGGTCCGTCCCGGGTTCGACGCGATGCGCGCGCGGCGCCGGGGCGGTTGCGTCGCATGGTAAAATCGCGGCCTCTCACGGCCTGGCTCGCGAGGCCGGAACCACACTCCACCGATGACCGAATTCGCCAAGGAAACGCTGCCGATCAGCCTCGAAGAGGAGATGCGGCACTCCTATCTCGATTACGCGATGAGCGTGATCGTGGGTCGTGCGCTGCCCGATGTCCGCGACGGGCTGAAACCCGTGCACCGGCGCGTGCTGTTCGCGATGAACGAAGCGAACAACGTCTGGAACCGCCCGTACGTGAAATGTGCGCGCGTGGTCGGCGACGTGCTCGGCAAGTACCACCCGCACGGGGACGCCGCGACTTACGAGGCGCTGGTGCGCATGGCGCAGGATTTCTCGATGCGCTACCCGCTGATCGACGGCCAGGGCAACTTCGGCTCGATCGATGGCGATTCGCCCGCGGCCTACCGCTACACCGAGTGCCGGCTCGATCGCATCGCGGCAGAGCTGCTCGCCGACATCGATCGGGAAACCGTCGATTTCATTCCGAACTACGACGCGAAGGAGCTCGAGCCCACCGTCCTGCCGGCCCGCATTCCCAATCTGCTCGTCAACGGTTCCTCGGGAATCGCGGTCGGCATGGCGACGAACATCCCGCCGCACAATCTCGGGGAGATCGTCGATGCCTGCCAGGCGCTGCTCGCGGATCCGCAGCTTCCGATCGAACGGCTGATCGAAATCGTGCGCGCGCCCGACTTTCCGACCGCCGGCATCATCCAGGGGTTGGCCGGTGTGCGCGAGGGCTACCTGACCGGGCGCGGCCGCGTGCTGATGCGCGCGCACACCCATTTCGAGGACATCGGCGCGAAGCAGGCGATCATCGTCGATGACCTGCCCTATCAGGTCAACAAGCGCGTGCTGCAGGAGCGCATGGCCGAGCTGGTCAACGAGAAGAAGATCGACGGCATCTCCGACATCCGCGACGAGTCGGACAAGTCGGGCATGCGCGTGGTGATCGAGCTGAAGCGCGGCGAGATGCCGGAGATCGTGCTGAACAACCTGTTCAAGCAGACCCAGCTTCAGGACAGCTTCGGCATCAACCTGGTCGCACTGGTCGACGGCAAGCCGCAACTGCTCAACCTCAAGCAGATGCTCGAATGCTTCCTCGCGCACCGCCGCGAGGTGGTCACGCGGCGCACGGTGTTCGACCTGCGCAAGGCGCGCGAGCGGGCGCACGTGCTCGAAGGGCTCGCGGTGGCGCTGTCCAACGTCGATGAGGTGATCGCCCTGATCAAGCAGGCGCCCTCGCCGGCGGACGCGAAGCGCGAACTGATGGCGAGAAGCTGGCGCTCGTCGCTGGTGGAAGCGATGCTGCGCGACGTGCTCGAGGAGGCCTCCCGGCCGGACGATCTCGCGCCGGAATTCGGGCTGCATGCGGACGGCTACCGGCTGTCTGCGGTGCAGGCGCAACGCATCCTGGAGATGCAGCTCCAGCGCCTGACCGGCCTCGAACAGGACAAGATCGTCGGCGAGTATCGCGAAGTGATGGCGTTCGTCGTGGATCTCGTCGACATCCTGGCGAAGCCCGAGCGAATCACCGGCATCATCGGCGAGGAGCTCGCGCAGGCGAAGCAGCAGTTCGGCGATGCGCGCCGGTCCGAGATCGTCGCCAGTGCCCCGGACCTCAACCGCGAGGACCTGATCCCGCCGCACGACGTCGTCGTCACGCTCTCGCACGGCGGCTACATCAAGGCGCAGCCGCTGGTCGATTACGAGACGCAAAGGCGCGGCGGGCGCGGCAAGCAGGCGACCGCGGTCAAGCAGGACGATTTCGTCGATTGCCTGTTCATCGCCCACAGCCACGACTACGTGCTGTCGTTCTCGAATCGGGGACGCGTCTATTGGCTGAAGGTCTATGAGGTGCCGCAGGGCAGCCGGGCGAGCCGCGGCAAGCCGGTCGTCAACCTGTTTCCGCTCGAAGAAGGCGAGAAGATCACCGCGGTGGTGCCGGTGCACGAGTTCGACGACCGGCATTTCGTCTTCATGGCGACCGCGTGCGGCACGGTCAAGAAAACGCCGCTGTCGGATTTTTCCAATCCGCGCAGGGCGGGGATCATCGCGGTGGATCTCGACCACGGTGACTTTCTCGTCGGCGTCGCGATCACCGACGGCGGCTACGACATCATGCTGTTCTCCGACGCCGGCAAGGCGGTGCGTTTCCCCGAGACCGACGTACGCGCCATGGGCCGCACGGCACGGGGTGTGCGCGGGATGTCGCTCGCGCAGGGCGGGCACGTGATCTCGATGCTCGCGGCGAAGGGCGACCAGTGGTGGGTGCTCGCCGCAACCGAGAACGGCTACGGAAAGCGCACGCCGATTTCCGAATACACGCGCCACGGCCGCGGTACCAAGGGGATGATCGCGATCCAGGCGAGCCGCCGCAACGGCGCCCTGGTGGCCGCGGTGCTGGTGCGCGAGGACGATGAGGTGATGCTGGTGTCGACCGGCGGCGTGCTGATCCGCACGCCGGTGCGGGAGATCCGCGCAACGGGCCGTTCGGCCCAGGGCGTGACGCTGATCGCGCTCGACGAGGGCACCCGGCTGTCGGGCATCGAAAAGGTTGTCGAAACCGAAGAGGAGTGAAGGAACCA
This sequence comes from Rhodocyclales bacterium, assembly GCA_037440385.1. Lineage (GTDB taxonomy): Bacteria > Pseudomonadota > Gammaproteobacteria > Burkholderiales > Rhodocyclaceae > CG2-30-68-42. The sequence continues at coordinate 21,882 of JBBIUI010000005.1, forward strand.
TGACGAGGGTATTGAATTTCGCCGCCGGCCCGGCGGCGCTGCCCGAGCAGGTGCTCGAACAGGCTGCCGCAGAGATGCTCGACTGGCATGGGAGCGGCCAGTCGGTGATGGAGATGAGCCACCGCGGCAAGGAATACCTGTCGATCCAGGCACAGGCCGAAGCCGACCTGCGCAGCCTGATGGGAATTGCGGACAACTACAAGGTCCTGTTCCTGCAGGGCGGCGCGACGCTGCAGTTCGCGATGGTGCCGCTGAACCTGCTGCGCGCAAAGACGGGCGCGGACTACATCCATAGCGGCGAATGGGCCAGGAAGGCGATCAAGGAAGCCGGGCGCTTCGGCAAGGTCAATGTCGCCGCGTCGGGGGAGGACGGGAAGTTCACCTACCTTCCGGCGCAATCGCAATGGAAGCTTTCGCCCGATGCGGCCTATGTTCACATCACCGCCAACGAGACGATCGGCGGCCTCGAGTATCACTGGGTGCCGGACACCGGATCGGTGCCGCTCGTCGCGGACATGTCCTCGAACATCCTGTCGCGTCCGGTGGATGTCGCGAAATTCGGCCTGATCTATGCCGGCGCCCAGAAGAACATCGGCCCGGCCGGGCTGACGATCGTGATCGTGCGCGAGGACCTGATCGGACAGGCGGCCGCGGGAACGCCGCTGATGCTCGACTACAAGACGCATGCGGACAACGCGTCCATGTACAACACGCCGCCGACCTACGCGATCTACATCGCCGGTCTGGTGTTCCAGTGGCTCAAGCGCCAGGGCGGGCTGGCGGAGATGGAACGGCGCAACGTCGAGAAGGCGCAACTGCTCTACGGATTCCTCGACCGCAGCGAATTCTTCGTCAGTCCGGTGCGCCGCGAAGACCGCTCGCGCATGAACGTTCCCTTCACGCTGAAGGATCCGCGGCTGGACGAAGCCTTCCTGAAGGGCGCGAAGGAGCGCGGCATGGTGCAGCTCAAGGGCCATCGCTCGGTCGGCGGCATGCGCGCATCGATCTACAACGCGATGCCGATCGAAGGCGTGAGGGCGCTGACGGATTACCTGCGCGAATTCGAGGCGAAGAACGGCTGAGCGCGCCATGACGACGAAACCATTCCATATTCTGGTCCTCAACCAGATTTCCGCGGTCGGACTCAAGCGGCTGCCGGCCGAGCGCTATGTCGTGGGCAAGGACGTGGCGCATCCCGATGCGATCCTGGTGCGCTCGGCGGACATGCATGCCATGGACATCCCCGCCAGCGTCAAGGCGGTGGGGCGCGCCGGTGCGGGAACCAACAACGTGCCGGTCAAGGCGCTGAGCAAACGCGGCGTGGCGGTGTTCAACGCGCCCGGCGCCAATGCCAATGCGGTCAAGGAGCTGGTCGTGGCCGGCATGCTGATGGCCGCGCGCAACCTGAGCGGCGCGCTGTCGTTCATGCAGGCGCTCGCCGCGGACGATCCGGAACTGGCGCGCAAGGTCGAGGACGGCAAGAAACAATTCACCGGGTTCGAGCTCGCCGGGCACACGCTCGGGGTCATCGGCCTGGGCAAGATCGGCTGCCTGGTCGCGGACGCGGCGATCCGGCTCGGCATGCAGGTGCTCGGCTACGATCCGGAGATCACCGTCGATGCGGCATGGAGTCTTCCCTCCCAGGTCCGAAAGGCCAACAGCGTGTCCGAGGTGCTGCGCAGTGCGCATTTCGTTTCGCTGCACGTGCCGCTGCTCCCGGCGACACGTGAGCTGATCAATCCCGGCAACATCGGCCAGATGCGCCGTGGCGCGGTGCTGCTCAATTTTTCGCGCGACGGCGTCGTGAGCGAGGATGCGGTGCTCGCAGCGCTGGCGAACCAGGCGCTGCGCTGCTATGTCTGCGACTTCCCCAGCCACACGCTGGGCAAGAACCCGAATGTCATTCTGCTGCCGCATCTGGGCGCCTCGACCCGGGAAGCCGAAGAGAACTGTGCGGTGATGGTGGCGGACCAGCTGCGCGATTATCTCGAAAACGGCAATGTGACCAACTCCGTGAATTTCCCCGGCGCGATCATGCCGCGCGAGGCGGGTTTCCGGATCGCCATCGCGAACGCGAACGTGCCGAACATGCTCGGGCAGATCTCGACCGAGATGGCGAAGGCGGGGCTCAACATCCACAACATGCTCAACAAGTCGCGCGGAGAGATGGCCTATACGCTGGTCGAGGTCGACAGCGCCGTGCCGGCCGGCGTGCTCGAGCACCTTTCGCGCATCGACGGGGTGCTCGCGGTGCGCTATCTGCCGGTGCGACAATGACGGCCTTCGCTTCGACCCGGGAGCCGGCCGACGGACGGCAGGCGGTGAGGACCATGATCCATGCCGCGACGGCGCTCGGTCCGTATCCGCCGCCGGCATGCGGCTGCGGCGTGGCGAGCGTGCCCGCGCGGCTCGACCGAGTTTCTTCGGTTCATGAGTGACGAACTCGCCCGCCTGCGTGCCGGCATCGACCGCCTCGACGACGAGCTGCTCGAGCGGATCAACCGGCGCGCCGCGCTCGCCCAGGCCATCGGTGCGCTCAAGGGCACAGCCGCGTGGCGGCCCGAACGCGAGGCGCAGGTGCTGCGCCGGATCGCGGCGGCCAACGCAGGGCCGCTCGACGGCGATACCGTCACCCACCTGTTCCGCGAGATCATGTCGGCCTGTCTCGCGCTCGAACAACCGCTGCGCATCGCCTACCTCGGTCCGCGCGGTACCTTTTCCGAAGCGGCCACTCGCAAGCGTTTCGGCGCCGCGCCGAAACGCATCGACCTGGCCACCATCGACGAGGTGTTCCGCGCGGTCGAGGCCGGCAATGCGGACTTCGGCGTCGTGCCGGTGGAGAATTCGAGCGAAGGGGCGATCGGCCGCACGCTCGACCTGCTGCTCGCGACGCCGCTTCGGATCTGCGGCGAGATCAATCTGCGCGTGCACCAGCACCTGATGTCCAGGCGCGAGACGGCGGCGGGCGCGAAGCGGCTGTTCTCGCATGCCCAGTCGTTTGCCCAGTGCCACGAGTGGCTCAACCGCAACCTTCCCGATGCGGCGCGGGTTCCGGTGGCGAGCAACGCCGAGGCGGCGCGACTCGCCTCCGGCGACGGCGAATCCTGCGCGATCGCCGGCGAGGTCGCGGCCGAGCTCTACGGGTTGGCGATCCTCGCGCGCAACATCGAGGACGATCCGACCAACACGACGCGCTTCCTCGTGCTCGGCGGGCACGACGCGGGGCCGTCCGGACACGACAAGACGAGTTTCGCCTGTTCGGCGCCCAATCGGCCCGGCGCGATGCATTCGCTGCTCGGACCGCTCGCAGAGCACGGCGTCAGCATGACCAAGCTGGAGTCGCGCCCGTCGGGCTCCGGGCTGTGGGAATATGTGTTCTTCATCGACATCGAAGGGCATCAGCGCGAACCGCAGGTGGCAGCCGCGATCGAGGAACTGCGTCAGCGCGCGGCGTTCCTCAAGGTACTGGGATCGTACCCGTGCGAACAGGAGTGAAGGAGACGTCATCGATGAGCCTGGCCCGACTTGCGCCGGATTACATTCGCGCGATTTCCCCGTACCAGCCCGGCAAGCCGATCTCGGAGCTCGCGCGCGAGATGGGGCTCGCCGAGTCCGGGATCATCAAGCTTGCGTCCAACGAGAATCCGCTCGGCATGAGCCCGAGGGCGAAGCAGGCGGCGATCGAGGCGATGGGCGAACTCGCGCGCTATCCGGACGGGAACGGTTTCGAACTCAAGAGCGCGCTGGCGCGCCGGTACGGCGTGGGGCCCGACCGGATCGTGCTCGGCAACGGCTCCAACGACGTGCTGGAAATGGCTGCGCGCGCCTTTCTGTCGCCGCAGGCCTCGGCGGTGTTCTCGCAGCACGCTTTCGCGGTCTACCCGCTCGCGACGCGTGCGGCCGGGGCGCTGTCGATCGAAGTGCCGGCACGCGAATACGGACACGATCTGGAGGCGATGTGCGCGGCGATCCAGCCTTCGACGCGGATCGTCTTCATCGCGAATCCCAACAATCCCACCGGAACGCTGCTTCGCGGCGAGCAGATCGAGCCGTTCCTCGAACGCGTTCCGGCCGGGGTGCTGGTCGTGCTCGACGAGGCCTACCAGGAATATCTGCCGCCGCCGCTGCGCTATGACAGCGTGGGCTGGCTCGAACGCTTTCCCAACCTCGTCGTCACGCGGACCTTTTCCAAGGCCTACGGGCTGGCCGGGCTGCGGGTCGGTTTCGCGCTCGCGCATGCCGAGGTGGCCGACCTGATGAACCGCGTGAGACAGCCTTTCAATGTCAACAGCATCGCGCTCGCAGCCGCGCGCGCCGCGCTCGACGACCAGGGTTTCGTCGCGGCGAGCTACGAACACAACCGACGCGGCATGTCGCAGCTCGTCGCCGGGTTCGAGCGGCTGGGCGCGAGCTACATCCCGTCGTACGGAAACTTCATCACCTTCCACGCCGGCGATGCCGCGCGCGTCAACGGGAAGCTGCTCGAGCAGGGCGTCATCGTCCGGCCGATCGGCAATTACGGCATGCCACGGCACCTGCGCGTGACGGTCGGGACCGAAGCCGAGAATCAGCGCTTCCTGGAGGCGCTGGCCAACGCGCTGGGCGTGCGCTGAGGCTGCCATGACGGGCGAGTGCCCGATCGGCAAGCTCACCGTCGTCGGCGTCGGGCTGATCGGCGGCTCGTGCGCGGCGGCGCTGCGTCGCGCGGGCGCCGTGAAGGAGGTCGTGGGGCTGGGTCGCTCCGCCGGTTCGATCGGGAAGGCGCTCGAGCTCGGTGTCATCGACCGGGCCGCGGCCGATTGGGCCGATGCGCTGGGGGGAGCCGATGTGGTGCTGCTCGCGACGCCGGTCGGCCAGATGGAGGCGATGTTCGCGGCACTGGCCCCGGCGCTCGATCCGCACACCGTCGTGACCGATGCCGGGAGCACCAAGTCGGATGTCATCGCGGCCGCGCGCGCCCGGCTCGGCGGGCGCATCGGCCAGTTCGTTCCGAGCCATCCGATCGCCGGAGCGGAGAAGAGCGGCGTCGCGGCGGCCTCGGCCGGGCTGTTCGACGGCAAACGGGTGGTGATGACGCCGCTTGCCGAGAACCCGCCGGGCGCGATCGCACGCGTGCGCGCGCTGTGGCGGGCGTGCGGCGCGTGCGTGACCGAGATGGACGCGGGCGAACACGATCGTGTGTTCGCGGCGGTCAGCCATCTGCCGCACCTGCTCGCGTTCGCACTGGTGCATGCGCTCGCGCGACGCGACAACGCCGGAGTGCTGTTCGGGTTCGCGGCGAGCGGGTTCCGCGACTTCACCCGCATCGCCGGCAGCTCGCCGGAGATGTGGCGCGACATCTGCATGGCCAATCACGAGGCACTGCTGGGCGAGCTCGACCGCTATGTCGAGGAACTCGCCGAGGTGCGTGCGCTCATCGCCGCGCGGGATGCCGCCGGCATCGAGGCGCTGTTTCGCCGCGCGTGCGGGGCGCGCAATGCGTGGGCGGCCTCCCGCGCGGAACAGGCGTGAGCGCAGGCGCGCCGTATCTCGATCTTCCGGCGCGGCGCAAGGCGGCCGGCGAGGTCGCCTTGCCCGGCTCCAAGAGCATCTCGAATCGCGTGCTGCTGCTCTCGGCACTGGCGGCGGGTTCGACGGAGATTCGAGGCGTGCTCGCGGCCGATGATGTCACGCGCATGCTGGAGGCGCTCGCCGCGCTGGGCGTCGGCTGGCAGCGGCTGCCGGGCGAGGGCGGTTATCGGGTGCAGGGTGCGGGCGGGCCGTTTCCGGTGCGGCAGGCGGAACTGTTCCTCGGCAACGCCGGTACCGCGCTGCGTCCGCTCACGGCCGTGCTGGCATTGTGCGGCGGCCACTACCGGCTGAGCGGCGTCGCGCGCATGCACGAGCGCCCGGTCGGCGACCTGGTCGATGCGTTGCGCCGTATCGGCGCGCACATCCGCTATCTGGGCCGCGAGGGGTACCCGCCGCTCGAGATCTCGCCTGCGCCGATCCGCGTGAAGGCCCCGGTTCAGGTGAGCGGGGAGGTGTCCAGCCAGTTCCTGACCGCCGTGCTGATGGCGCTGCCGCTCGCGGGTGCGGAGGCGACGGTCGAGGTCATCGGGCGGCTGGTGTCCAGGCCCTACGTCGAGATCACGCTCGCGCTGATGGCGCGCTTCGGAGTCGGAGTGCTGCGCGAGGGCTCGCAGCGCTTGCGCATTCCCGCGCCGGCGCGCTATGCGAGCCCCGGCACGATCCGGGTCGAAGGCGACGCCACGGCGGCTTCGTATTTTCTCGCCGCCGGTGCGATCGCGGCAGGACCGGTGCGCGTATCGGGCCTCGGGCGCGACAGCGTACAGGGCGACGTGCGTTTCGCCGATGCACTCTCGGCGATGGGCGCGCGCATCGAATGGGGCGAGGACTGGGTTCAGGCGCAAGCGCCCGCGGACGGCGTGCTGAGGCCGTTCGATCTCGATCTGAATGACATTCCGGATGCCGCGATGACGCTTGCCGTGGTGGCGCTGTTCGCGCGCGGGCCCAGCACGCTGCGCAACGTCGCCGGCTGGCGGGTCAAGGAAACCGACCGGCTGCATGCGATGGCCACCGAGCTGCGCAAGCTCGGCGCGCAGGTCGCGGAGGGGCGCGACTTCCTGCGCGTGAGCCCGCCGGATCGGCTCGTACCGGGCGCGGTCATCGACACCTACGACGATCACCGCATGGCGATGTGTTTCTCGCTCGCGTGCCTGGGCGGCGTACCGGTGCGCATCAACGATCCGGGCTGCGTCGCCAAGACGTTTCCGGACTATTTCGAGCGCTTCGGGCGGATCCTGCAATCGTGACGCCGGCTCCGGTGATCGCCATCGACGGCCCGTCGGCCTCGGGCAAGGGCACGATCGCGGGCCTCGTCGCGCGCTCGCTCGGCTTCCACGTCCTCGATAGCGGCGCGCTCTACCGCCTGGTCGCGCTGGCGGCGCGAGACGCAGGCATCGCGCTCACGGACGAACGGGCGCTCGCGGCACTCGCCCGCGATTTGCCTGCCGAATTCTCGGGCGATCGCATCCTGCTGTCCGGACGCGATGTCGGCCTCGAGCTTCGCCGCGAAGAAATTTCCGCGGCGGCATCCACGGTCGCCGCGCTTGCGGCCGTGCGGCAGGCGCTGGTTTCGCGCCAGCGTGCGTTCCGGCGCCCGCCCGGACTGGTCGCCGAGGGGCGCGACATGGGCTCGGTCATCTTCCCGGACGCGCAGCTCAAGGTGTTTCTGACGGCGAGTCCGGAAGCGCGCGCGCAAAGGCGCCATAAGCAGTTGATGGAGAAAGGCTTGCCTGCTAACATACGCACCCTTTTGCAGGACCTGCGGGAGCGCGACGCGCGCGATGCTGCGCGAGCGCATGCTCCCCTGCAACGATGTGCCGACGCCGTGCCGCTCGATACGACCGAGATGACGATCGAGGAAGCGGCCGGATCCGTCCTGGATCTCGCGCGCCGGCGGCTGCCCCGATGAACCGCGGATCGCGGCGCGGGGCGCAACCCGGAGTCGCCATGCTGCGCGGCTGCATGCGTGCGGAGCGTTCCGCAACGCATTGCGGCGATGCCCTCGGGGCGGGCGCGGCAGGCGGCATTTGCAACCACACCGCCGTGGCGACACGGCATTAGGTTACTCATGACAACTGCAACCGAACCCTCCCAATCCACCGGATCCACCGGATCCACCCCTTCCACCGAAAGTTTCGCCGCACTGTTTGCCGAAAGTCTGCACCAGAAGGAGATGCGCGCCGGCGAGGTGATCACCGCCGAGGTGGTGCGCGTCGAGCCGAACGTCGTGGTCGTCAACGCCGGCCTGAAATCCGAGAGCTACATTCCGATCGAGGAGTTCCGCAACGACCGCGGCGAGACCGAGATCAAGCCCGGCGACTACGTCAGCGTCGCGATCGAGGCGCTCGAGGATGGTTACGGCGAGACCCGCCTGAGCCGCGACAAGGCGAAGCGCATCTCGGCCTGGAACGAGCTCGATCGCGCGCTTGCCGATGCGGCGCTGGTCAAGGGCACGATCACCGGCAAGGTCAAGGGCGGTCTGACGGTGATGGTCAATGGCATCCGGGCGTTCCTGCCCGGTTCGCTGGTGGATCTGCGGCCGGTGAAGGACACGGCGCCGTACGAGGGCAAGGAGTTCGAGTTCAAGGTCATCAAGCTCGATCGCCGGCGCAACAACGTCGTGCTGTCGCGCCGCGCGGTGCTCGAGGCGAATGCCGGCGAAGAGCGCACCAAGCTGCTCGAGACGCTCAAGGAAGGCACCGTCGTCAAGGGCATCGTCAAGAACATCACCGACTACGGCGCATTCATCGATCTGGGCGGCATCGACGGACTGCTGCACATCACGGACCTCGCGTGGAGGCGTGTGCGGCATCCCTCGGAAGTGCTCGCCGTGGGCGACGAGCTGACGGCGAAGGTGCTCAAGTTCGACCAGGAAAAGAACCGCGTGTCGCTCGGCCTCAAGCAGCTCGGCGAGGATCCGTGGGTCGGCATCTCGCGGCGCTATCCGCAGGGAACGCGGCTGTTCGGCAAGGTGACCAATCTGACCGACTACGGCGCGTTCGTGGAGATCGAGTCCGGCATCGAGGGGCTGGTGCATGTCTCCGAGATGGACTGGACGAACAAGAACGTGCATCCGTCCAAGGTCGTGCAGCTCGGCGACGAGGTCGAGGTCATGGTGCTCGAGATCGACGAGGACCGGCGCCGCATCTCGCTCGGCATGAAGCAATGCCTGCCGAATCCGTGGGACGAGTTCGCCATGAACCACAAGAAGGGCGACAAGGTTCACGGGCAGATCAAGTCGATCACCGATTTCGGCGTGTTCATCGGTCTGGCGGGTGGAATCGACGGCCTGGTGCATCTGTCCGACCTGTCCTGGTCGCAGCCCGGCGAAGAGGCGGTCCAGCATTACAAGAAGGGCGACGACATCGACGCGATGGTGCTGTCGATCGATGTCGAGCGGGAGCGCATCTCGCTGGGCATCAAGCAGCTCGAAGGCGATCCCTTCACGTCCTACATCGCGACGCATGACAAGAACAGCGTGGTCAAGGGCACGGTGAAGAGCGTCGATGCCAAGGGTGCGGTCATCGTGCTCCAGGACGACATCGAAGGTTACCTGCGCGCCTCGGAAGCCTCTCGGGAGCGCGTCGACGATCTGCGCAACCTGTACAAGGAAGGCGACGCGGTGGAGGTCATGATCATCAATGTCGATCGCAAGGCGCGCTCGATCAATCTGTCGGTGAAAGCCAGGGAACAGGCCGAGCAAAGCCAGGCGATGCAGAAGCTGGCTTCGGAGAGCACGGCCGCCGCCAGCGGCACGACCAATCTCGGTGCGCTGCTCAAGGCCAAGATGGATACCAGTCGCTCCTCCTGAGCCGGCGCCCATGACCAAGTCCGATCTGATCGAGCGGCTCGCCGCGCGCTTTCCGCAGCTCACCGCGAAGGATGCAGAAATGGCGGTGAAGATGATCCTCGATGCGATGCTCGGTTCGCTGACGCGGGGCGAGCGCATCGAGATCCGGGGCTTCGGCAGCTTCGCGCTGAGCCATCGTCCGCCGCGCATCGGGCGCAATCCGAAATCGGGCGAGAAGGTCCAGGTTCCGGAAAAATCCGTTCCCCATTTCAAGGCGGGGAAGGAGTTGCGCCAGCGGGTCGATCAGCGCGGCTGAGCGTGCCGGGCGCCGTCCGGAACGCGAACCGGCGCCGGTCCCGCCGCCGTGCGGACCTTGCCCATGAGAGTGCTGATCTGGTTGCTGCGCGCGGCGCTGTTCGTGCTGCTGCTCGTGTTTGCCGCGCGCAACAATGCGATCGTGACGGTGCGCTTTCTGTTCGGCGCGTCCTGGCAGCTTCCGCTGAACGCCGTGATCCTGATCTTCTTCGCGGCAGGCACCGGGTTCGGCGTGCTGGTCGCGCTGGCCAGGCTCGCGCGCGAGCGGCGCGAACGGATCCGGGCGCGCGACGAGCTCGACCGGCTTCGCAACGAGGCCGGCCGGGCGCCACGCGAGCGTTCTCGTGCGTCGTGAGCGCGGAATAAATGGAATTCGAGCTCTGGTGGCTGGCGGCATTCCCGCTGTTCTTCGCGCTCGGCTGGATCGCCGCGCGCATCGACATCAGGCACCTGGTGCGCGAATCGCGCGCGCTGCCGCGCTCCTACTTCAAGGGGCTCAATTTCCTGCTCAACGAGCAGCAGGATCAGGCGGTCGAGGCTTTCCTCGAGGCGGTCAAGGTCGATCCGCAGACGATCGAGCTGCATTTCGCGCTGGGCAGCCTGTTCCGCAGGCGCGGCGAGTTCGACCGGGCCATCCGCATGCATCGCAACGTGGTGGAGCGCGACGATCTCGCCGAGGATCAGCGGCTTCTGGCACTGTCGGAGCTCGGCCACGACTACCTCAAGGCCGGACTGCTCGACCGTGCCGAGGAGGCATTCCAGAAGCTCAGACACACCGGGCTCGACGAAGTGTCCCGGAAATTCCTGCTGGAGATCTACGAGCAGGAAAAAGACTGGGATCGCGCGATCGAGATCGCCGGCGGCCTGCCGGACGAGGCGGGCCATTTGCGGCAGAGCGAGGTGGCGAACTTCCATTGCGAGATCGCCGCCCGCGAAATGACGAACGCCCATCCGGATCTCGCACGAAGCCATCTGGAACGGGCGCTGGCGGCCCACCGCCGCTGCGCGCGGGCGAACATCCTGCTCGGCGAACTGGAAATGGCCGCGGGAAATCCGCAGGCAGCGATCGATGCGTGGAAGCGGATCGAGCAGCAGAATCCGGCCTACCTCGCGCTGGTGGGCCAGCGGCTGAGCGAGGCGTTTCGCAAACTCGGGCGCGCCGGGCCGGGGCTGAACCTGTTGCATGGCTATCTCGACCAATATCCTTCGCTGGACCTGCTCGATACCGTGTTCGAGCAGAAACTCGAAGCCGAGGGTCCGGAAGCGGCCTATCGCCTGGTGCGCGACGAACTGCAACGCAACCCGACGCTGCTCGGCCTGGACAAGCTGCTCGAGGCGCAGCTCATCGTCACGGCGCCGGACAAGCGATCCGATCTCGAACTGATCAAGAATCTGATCCACGCCCATACGCGCCGGGTCGCGCGCTATCGCTGCTCGGAATGCGGTTTCAAGGCGCGGCAGTTCCATTGGCGCTGCCCGGCCTGCGGCGGATGGGAGACCTATCCGCCCCGGCGCACCGAGGAGTTCGACCTGACCCCCTGAGCCGGGCCGAGCCGGTTCTCGTTCCAGACGAAATGCCAAAGACATGAAAGTGACCGTATTCGGAACCGGCTATGTGGGCCTGGTCAGCGGAGCCTGCCTCGCCGAAGTCGGCAACGATGTGCTGTGTGTCGATGTCGACGCGGACAAGATCCGCACTTTGCAGCGCGGCGGCATCACGATCTACGAGCCGGGCCTGGAAGCGGTCGTCGCGCGCAACCGCGACGCCGGCCGGCTGCGCTTCACGACCGATGCCGCCGAGGGCGTTGCCCACGGCATCGTCCAGTTCATCGCGGTCGGCACGCCGCCGGACGAGGACGGCGCGGCCGATCTGCAGCACGTCACCGCGGTCGCGCGCGCCATCGGCGCGAACATGGACGATTACCGTGTCGTCGTCGACAAATCGACCGTTCCCGTCGGCACGGCCGACCACGTGCGCGCCGCAATCGGCGAGGCGCTCGCCGCACGCGGGGCCGACGTCGAATTCTCGGTCGTGTCGAACCCCGAATTCCTGAAGGAAGGTGCGGCCGTCGAGGATTTCATGAAGCCCGACCGCATCATCGTCGGAGCCGACGATGCGCGCGCGATCGCGGCGATGCGCAGCCTCTACCAGCCGTTCCAGCGCAATCACGAGCGGCTGCTGGTCATGGACGTGCGCTCCGCCGAACTGACCAAGTATGCGGCCAACGCGATGCTGGCCGCGCGCATCTCGTTCATGAACGAACTGGCCAATCTCGCCGAGAAGCTCGGGGCGGACATCGAGCTGGTTCGCCAGGGCATGGGTTCCGATCCGCGCATCGGCTACCATTTCCTGTACGCGGGCTGCGGGTATGGCGGGTCCTGCTTTCCGAAGGACGTCAAGGCGCTCTCGCGCACGGCTGCGCAGGCCGGGGTGCGCCTCGAGGTGCTCGATGCGGTCGAGCGGGCCAACGAGGCGCAGAAGCGGGTGCTGGCGGGAAAGATCGTCCGCGAGTTCGGCGAGTCGCTCGCCGGGCGGCGATTCGCGATCTGGGGCCTGGCGTTCAAGCCGAATACCGACGACATGCGCGAGGCGCCCAGCCGCACGCTGATCGAGGAGCTCATCGCGCGCGGCGCGACCGTGTGCGCCTACGACCCGGTGGCCATGGACGAAGCGCGTCGCATCTTCGGCGACCGGCCGCGCATCACCTACGCCAGTGCGCCGCTGGAGGCGCTCGACGGGGCGGATGCGCTCGTCATCGTGACCGAGTGGAAGGAATTCCGCAGCCCGGATTTCCGCGAGCTCGCGCGCCGGCTCTCCTCTGCGGTGGTGTTCGACGGCAGGAACCTGTACGAGCCGCAGCGCATGCGCGAGGCCGGCATCCGCTACTTCGGGATCGGCCGGGCATGAACGCGGCTCGCGGGCGGCGGATCGCCATACCGGACACGGCAGCCGCGGGCGTGCTGGTGGTCGGCGACGTCATGCTCGATCGCTACTGGTTCGGCGAGGTCGAGCGGATCTCGCCCGAGGCGCCGGTTCCGGTCGTCAAGGTCGGGCGTACCGAAGAGCGGCTCGGCGGCGCGGCCAACGTCGCGCGCAACGTCGCGGCGCTGGGCGCGCGTGTCGCGCTGCTGTCCGTGGTCGGAACCGACGAGGCGGGCGACGCGCTCTCCCGCCTGCTCAGGCAGGAGGGCATCGAATCGAGCCTGCAGCCCGACCCGGACCTGGCGACGACGGTCAAGTTGCGGGTGATCGGCCGCCAGCAGCAACTGCTGCGGATCGATTTCGAAAACTGGCCCGCGCACGAGGTGCTGCGCGCGAAGCTGTCGGAGTTCGCGACGATGCTGCCGCGCTTCGATGCGGTGGTGCTGTCCGATTACGGCAAGGGCGGGCTGGCGCACATCGCCGACATGATCGCGATGGCGCGCGCCCAGGGCAAGCAGGTGCTCGTCGACCCGAAGGGCGAGGATTACGAACGCTATCGCGGCGCGACGCTGCTCACGCCGAACCGCGCCGAACTGCGCGAGGTCGTCGGACGCTGGTCGGGCGAAGCGGACCTCGCGGACCGTGCCCAGCGGCTGCGGGAAGAGCTCGGCGTCGAGACGCTGCTGGTCACCCGAGCCGAAGAGGGCATGACGCTGTTTCGTGCGGAAGGGGTGTTGCACGAGCCGACCCGTGCGCGCGAGGTCTACGATGTCAGCGGCGCCGGCGACACGGTCATCGCGACGCTCGCGACGATGCTCGCGGCGGGCACGGACATCGTCGCGGCGATGCGGCTCGCGAACCGCGCGGCGGGTGTCGTCGTCGGAAAACTGGGCACCGCGGTCGCGCATCTGGACGAACTGGACACGGAGGACTGAAACGATGGCCGCGTATTACGTCGTCACCGGAGCCGCGGGCTTCATCGGTTCCAACCTGGTCAGGCGGCTGAACGAGCACGGCATCAGCCGGATCATCGCCGTCGACAACCTGACCCGCGCGGACAAGTTCCGCAACCTGGTCGATTGCGAGATCGCCGACTATCTCGACAAGGCGGATTTCCTGGAACATCTGCGCTCGGGCAGCTTCGATGGCGCGGTGGAAGCGGTCCTGCACCAGGGAGCGTGCTCGGACACGATGGAGCAGGACGGCCGCTACATGATGGCGAACAACTATCGCTACTCGCTGAGCCTGCTCGACTTCTGCCTCGAACAGGAGGTGCCCCTGCTGTACGCCTCGTCCGCGTCGGTCTATGGCGGCGGGCGGGTGTTCCGCGAATCGCGCGAACACGAGTCGCCGCTGAACGTATACGGGTATTCGAAGTTCCTGTTCGACCAGGTCGTGCGCCGGCGCATCGCCGATGCCGCCTCGCCCGTCGTGGGTCTGCGCTATTTCAACGTCTACGGGCCGCGCGAGGCGCACAAGGGCCGCATGGCTTCGGTCGCATTCCATTTGTTCAACCAGTTCCGCTCCGATGGGCGGGTGCGCCTGTTCGAGGGCAGCGATGGTTATGCCGCCGGCGAACAGCGCCGCGACTTCGTCCATGTCGACGACGTCGCCGACGTGAATGTGTATTTCCTCGAGCACCCCGATGCGTCCGGCATCTTCAACGTCGGTACCGGACGCGCGCAGAGCTTCAACGATGTGGCGGTCGCGACGATCGATGCCTGCCGTGCGGCCGTCGGCCAGGCGCCTCTCGGACTCGAGGAGATCCGCAGCCGGGGACTGATCGAATACATCCCGTTTCCGGAAGCGCTGCGCGGCAAGTACCAGAGTTACACCGAGGCGGACCTCTCGGATCTGCGCGCGGCCGGTTACGACGGCGCGTTCGCAGACGTGGCGAGCGGGGTGTCACGGTATGTCGAATGGATGGCGCGCGCGGCCTGAGCACGGCGGCCCGCATCACCGTTGCCGGGGCGTAGCGGTTATCATTGGATCGGCACAACGGCGCGGGAGGCCGCGGCAGTGAACTGGAAGACCCTGGAGGATTTCGTCGGCAACACGCCGCTGGTGCGGCTCAGGAGGCTGCCCGGCGAGACGACCAATGCCGTGCTGGCGAAGCTCGAAGGCAACAATCCCGCGGGCTCGGTCAAGGATCGCCCGGCGCTGTCGATGATCCGGCGCGCCGAGGCGGCGGGGCGGATCCGGCCGGGCGACACGCTGATCGAACCGACCAGCGGAAACACCGGGATCGCACTGGCGATGGTCGCGGCGATGCGCGGCTACCGGATGGTCCTGGTGATGCCGGAGCATCTGTCCGTCGAACGGCGCCAGACGATGCGCGCGTTCGGCGCGCAGATCGTGCTCACGCCGAAGCAAGGCGGCATGGAGGCGGCGCGGGATGTAGCCGAGAAGATGCGCGACGAGGGTCGCGGCACGATCCTCGACCAGTTCGCCAACGCGGACAATCCGCTCGCCCACTACGAGGGTACCGGGCCCGAGATCTGGCGAGACACCGGCGGGCGCATCACGCACTTCGTGTCCAGCATGGGCACGACGGGCACCATCATGGGCGTGTCGCGCTACCTCAAGGAGCGCAACCCGGCGATCCGGATCGTCGGCTGCCAGCCCGAAGAGGGTTCCCAGATCCCCGGTATCCGCAAGTGGCCGGCGGCCTATCTGCCGAAGATCTACGACGCTTCGCGGGTGGATAGGCTGGAATCGGTGAG
This sequence comes from Rhodocyclales bacterium, assembly GCA_037440385.1. Classification (GTDB taxonomy): domain Bacteria; phylum Pseudomonadota; class Gammaproteobacteria; order Burkholderiales; family Rhodocyclaceae; genus CG2-30-68-42. Next base: position 37,201 of record JBBIUI010000005.1, read on the forward strand.
CCAGGCCGAGGCCGAGGCGATGACGCGCCGGCTCGCCGCCGAGGAGGGCATCTTCGCCGGCATCTCCTCGGGTGGCGCGGTGGCGGTCGCGCTGCGGCTCTCGCGTGAGGTGGAAAACGCCGTCATCGTCACGATCGTGTGCGACCGGGGTGACCGCTATCTGTCGACCGGGATCTTCCCGGCGTGAGGCAACCGGCGCGTTCGGCGCTCGGCGGGAGAGGGGCATGAGGATCGCGGGATGGGTCGCACTGGCGTTCGTGATGCTCCCGTCATCGGGTGGGGCACAAGCCCCGCTCGACCTGAATGTCTCCACACCGCCGGCGGTGATCCTGCGGCACAACATGGCGCAGCGGCAGAAGTGGCTGCTTCCGCACTACGAATCCGGGGCGATCGGCATCGCGCGCGACGGCAGTCTCCGGATGAGGGTGCCGGAGGCGGTGCCGCCGCGCGCGCGCCTCGCACTGGCCAACGAGCTGGAACGCGAAAACGATGCGCGCAACGATCTCGTGCGCGAGCTGGCGCGCAGCAATGGCGCGCCGGAGCGCTCCGCCGAGATCCGCGCGCTGCTCGCCGCCGGGTGGATCGCCGCCGCGCGTCCCGGCTGGTGGGTGCAGGACGAACGGGGACACTGGGTGCGCAAGTGATCCCGGTCCTTGCCTTCGACATCGAGACCGTTCCCGATGTCCCCGGAGCGCGCAGGCTCCACGGGCTCGACGAGGCACTGGCCGACGGCGAAGTCGCCGAGTTCCTTTTCCAGCGCCGGCGTGCCGCAACCGGCAACGACTTCCTCGCGCTGCATCTGCAGCGGGTGATCGTAATTTCGTGCGTGCTGCGCGACGATCGCGGCCTGCGCGTCTGGTCGCTGGCGGAACCCGAGTCGGGCGAAGGCGAGATCCTCCAGCGCTTCTTCGACGGCATCGAGAAATACACGCCGCAGCTCGTGTCGTGGAACGGCGGCGGTTTCGACCTTCCCGTGCTGCACTACCGTGGGCTCGTGCATGGCGTGAGCGCGCCGCGCTACTGGGAGCTGGGCGACGAGGATCGCGAGTTCCGCTTCAACAACTACATCGGCCGCTACCATCTTCGCCACCTCGACCTGATGGATCTGCTCGCGCTGTATCAGCCGCGCGCCAGTGCGCCGCTCGACGAGCTCGCGAAACTGATGGGGCTGCCGGGCAAGCTCGGCATGGACGGCTCGGCGGTGTGGTCGGCCTATCAGCGCGGCGAGATCGCGGCGATACGGGACTATTGCGAAACCGATGCGTTGAATACCTACCTGGTCTATCAGCGCTTCCAGCTGCTGCGCGGCGTCGCGTCGCGCGCATCGCATGACAAGGAGATGGCGGACGTGCGTGAGTACCTGCGTGCACTCGATCGGCCGCACTGGCGGGCGTTCCTCGCCGCGTGGCCGTGATCGCCGTGGTTTCGCAGCGGTTTCGTTGCGCGCCGCCGGCCTCGTGCGATAGAATGCCGCCCGCTACAGGCGCGTAGCTCAGCTGGTTAGAGCACCACCTTGACATGGTGGGGGTCGTTGGTTCGAGTCCAATCGCGCCTACCAGGTCGCGGACAGGAGTCAGGAGACGGGACGCGCGTCCGGTCTTCTGGCTCCTCGCTTTTTGTGGGATATCGTCATGCCGGTCATCACGCTGCCGGATGGATCGAAAAGGGAATTCGCCGCGCCGGTGACGGTGGCAGAGGTCGCCGCGTCGATCGGCGCGGGGCTGGCGCGCGCGGCCATCGCGGGCAGGCTCGACGGCCGGCTGGTCGATACCTCGTGCCGGATCGATCGCGATTCGGCGTTGTCGATCGTGACCGACCGGGACCCCGAGGGTGTCGAGATCCTGCGCCACTCGACGGCGCACCTGCTCGCATATGCCGTCAAGGAGTTGTTCCCGGAAGCGCAGGTGACGATCGGACCGGTGATCGAGAACGGGTTCTACTACGACTTTTCGTATGCGCGGCCGTTCACGCCGGAGGACCTCGCGCGCATCGAGCAACGCATGCACGAGCTGGCGAAGAAGGACTTCCCGGTCGTGCGCGAGGTGTGGCAGCGGGACCGGGCGATCGCCTTTTTCGAGTCGATCGGCGAGCGCTACAAGGCGGAGCTGATCGGCGCGATTCCTGCCGCGGACGAGATCTCGCTGTACCGCGAGGGCGACTTCGTCGACCTTTGCCGGGGACCGCACGTGCCCTCCACGGGCAGGCTGCGGGTCTTCAAGCTGATGAAAGTCGCGGGCGCCTACTGGAGGGGCGACTCGCGCAACGAGATGCTTCAGCGCATCTACGGGACGGCCTGGGCACGGAAAGAGGATCTCGACGCCCACCTGCACATGCTGGAAGAGGCCGAGAAACGCGACCATCGCAAGCTCGGCCGCCAGCTCGACCTGTTCCACCTGCAGGACGAGGCGCCGGGCATGGTGTTCTGGCATCCCAACGGCTGGGTGATCTGGCAGCAGATCGAACAGTACATGCGCGAGAGGTTGCGCGAGCACGGCTACCTCGAGGTGCGCACGCCGCTCGTCATGGACCGCGTGCTGTGGGAGCGCTCCGGCCACTGGGAGAACTATGCCGAACACATGTTCACGACGGCTTCCGAGAATCGCGACTATGCGGTCAAGCCGATGAACTGTCCGGGGCACATCCAGATCTTCAACCAGGGTGTGCGCAGTTACCGGGACCTGCCGCTGCGGCTGGCCGAATTCGGCTCCTGCCACAGGCGGCAACCGTCCGGCGCGCTGCACGGCCTGATGCGGGTGCGCGGTTTCGTGCAGGACGACGCGCACATCTTCTGCACCGAGGACCAGGTGCTGCAGGAGTCGCTCGCATTCATCGACCTGCTGCGCAGGATCTACTCGGACTTCGGATTCGACGATGTGCTCGTCAAGCTTTCCACCCGTCCCGTCCGGCGCATCGGTTCCGACGAGGTCTGGGATCGGGCCGAGGCCGCCCTCGCGCAGGCGCTTCGCGGGCGCGAGCTCGCCTACGAGGTACAGGCCGGCGAGGGCGCCTTTTACGGGCCGAAGATCGAGTTTTCGCTGAAGGACTGCCTGAACCGGGTGTGGCAATGCGGCACGCTGCAGATCGACTTTTCGCTGCCCCGGCGGCTGGGCGCCGAGTATGTCGGCGAGGACAATGCACGCCACACCCCCGTGATGCTGCATCGGGCCGTGCTCGGTTCCCTCGAGCGGTTCATCGGCATCCTGATCGAGCATCACGCGGGCGCGTTTCCGCTGTGGCTCGCGCCGATCCAGGTCGCGGTGCTGAACATTTCGCAGCCGCAGGCGGATTACGGGGCGGACGTTGCGCAAAAGCTGCGCGCGGCAGGTCTGCGTGCGATCGCCGATTTGCGCAACGAGAAGATCGCTTATAAAATACGCGAACATAGCCTGATGAAGCTGCCATATCTTGTCGTCGTCGGCGATCACGAAAAGGCAGCAGGCAGCGTGGCCGTGCGGGCCCGGGGCGGCCGCGATCTCGGACCGATGTCCCTGGAAGCAGCGATCGAACGCCTGAGCGGGGAGCGCGACAGGCGGGCCGGTACGGCCCCAATTTCGTCAACTTCGGAGAGCAAGCCATAGCACAGCCCAGCAAGTCTCAGCGTCTGAACCACGAAATCACCGCCCCGGAACTTCGCCTGATGGGGGAGGACGGCAAACAGATCGGGATCGTCCCGCTGGAACGAGCGCTGAAAATGGCCGAAGAGGGCGGCGTCGATCTGGTCGAAATTGCGCCGCTCGCCCAGCCGCCCGTGTGTCGTCTGATGGATTTCGGCAAGTTCAAGTACCACGAGGCCAAGAAGGCGCATGACGCGAGGCTCAAGCAGAAGCAGATACAGGTCAAGGAAGTCAAGTTCCGGCCGGGTACCGACGAGGGCGATTACCGGATCAAGCTGAGAAACCTGGTGCGCTTCCTCGGCGAGGGCGACAAGGCCAAGGTGACGCTGCGCTTCAGGGGTCGCGAAATGGCGCATCAGGAGTTCGGTTTCAAGCTGCTGGAGCGGATCAAGGCGGAACTGGAACCGCACGGGACGGTGGAACAGTTTCCCAGGATGGAGGGGAGGCAACTGGTCATGGTGCTCGCTCCGGTCAAGAACAGGAAGTGACGAAGGTTTTCGGCCGATCCCCAGGGTCGGCCGGAGCGGGCGGTGGCACGCCCGCACGGGTTGCCGGCGGGCGCCGGCAGCGCACGACAAGTGGTCAGGGGTTGCAAGCGTCCCGCAGGGACCTCCCGGCGATCACACCGAAGATGGAGAATTCGATGCCCAAGATGAAAACCAAGCGCGGCGCGGCCAAGCGCTTCAAGGTGCGCTCCGGCGGCGGGATCAAGCGTTCCCAGGCGTTCAAGCGCCACATCCTGACGAAGAAGACGACCAAGTCGAAACGTCAGCTTCGCGGCATGACCGCCGTGCACCGGACGGACGAGCGTTCGGTGCGTGCGATGCTGCCTTACGCCTGAGGGAGAACGAGCATGCCACGAGTCAAACGGGGTGTGACGGCGCGCGCGCGCCACAAGAAGGTTCTCGATCAGGCCAAGGGTTACCGCGGCCGGCGCAAGAACGTCTATCGCATCGCCAAGGAGGCGGTGATGAAGGCGGGGCAGTATGCCTATCGCGACCGCCGGCAGCGCAAGCGGCAGTTCCGCGCGCTGTGGGTCGTGCGCATCAACGCCGCCGCCCGCGAACTGGGCCTGACCTACAGCAGCCTGATGAACGGCCTGAAGAAGGCGGCGATCGAGATCGATCGCAAGGTGCTCGCCGACCTGGCCGTTTTCGACAAGCCCGCGTTCGCGAAGATCGCCGATCAGGCGAAGGCGGTCCTCGGCGCCTGAACGGCCGCCGCTGCGAGCCGCGGCGGCTGTGAGTCGGGCCGCCGTACCGCCCGAGTGTGTCGTTGTCTGGGGAACCATGCAGGATCTGGATCAACTCGTCGCCTGGGCCGTCGCCGAATTCGAGTCGGCGGCAGAGCCCGCACAGCTCGAGCAGATCAAGGGGCGCTTCCTCGGACGCAGCGGCTCCGTCACCGAGCTGCTCAAGGGGCTCGCCAGGCTGCCGGGCGGGGAGCGCAAGACCGCCGGGGCGGCGATCAACGCAGCGAAGCAGCGCATCGAGGCGGCACTGCTCGCTCGCCGAGCGGCTCTCGAGCGCTCGGCGCTGGAGGCGCAACTTCGGCAGGAAGCGCTCGACGTGACGCTGCCGGGGCGCGGCGCGCTCGTCGGCGCGCTGCACCCGGTGACGCGCACGCTGGATCGCATCGAGGCGCTGTTCCGGTCGATCGGTTTCGACGTCGCCGACGGACCGGAGATCGAGACCGATTTCCACAATTTCACCGCGCTGAACACGCCCGCGAACCATCCGGCGCGCTCGATGCACGACACCTTCTACATCGAGAACGCCCCGGACGTGCTGCTGCGTACCCACACCAGTCCGATGCAGGTGCGCTACATGCAGGCGCACGTCGCGCATCACGGAGCGGCCGTGCCGATGCCGGCGATCAAGGTCATCGCTCCCGGGCGGGTCTATCGCGTCGATTCCGACGCCACCCATTCGCCGATGTTCCATCAGGTCGAAGGACTGTGGATCGACGAGAACGTCAGCTTCGCCGACCTCAAGGCGGTGCTGATCGACTTCCTTCGCCGGTTCTTCGAAAAGGAAGACCTTGCGGTGCGTTTCCGGCCCTCGTTTTTTCCGTTCACGGAGCCTTCGGCCGAAGTCGACATGGGCTGTGTGTTTTGCGCCGGGAAGGGCTGCCGCGTGTGCGGGCACAGCGGCTGGCTGGAAATCGCCGGCTCCGGCATGGTTCATCCCAATGTCCTGCGCCATTGCGGGATCGACAGCGAGCGCTATCTGGGGTTCGCGTTCGGCATGGGGCCCGATCGCCTGACGATGCTGCGTTACGCGATCAACGATCTTCGCCTGTTCTACGACGGAGACCTGCGCTTCCTGACGCAGTTTGCCTGACGTCGCGTCGAGGGATTTCAGGAACATGCAATTTCCCGAGAGCTGGCTGCGCGCCCTGATCGATCCGCCGCTCACGAGCGTGGAGCTCGCGCACGTGCTGACGATGGCCGGCCTCGAGGTGGAGAGCATCCAGGCGGTCGCGCCGCCGTTCTCGCGGGTCGTCGTCGGCGAGATCGTCGCGATCGAGCCGCATCCCGGCGCCGACAAGCTCAGGATCTGCCGCGTGGATGTCGGCGGCATTTCCCCGGTGCAGGTGGTGTGCGGCGCGCCCAACGTGGCGCAGGGCATGAAGGTGCCCTGTGCGCTGCCCGGAGCGGAGCTTCCCGGCATGCGCATCGAGGCCGCACGGCTGCGGGGCATCGAATCCGCCGGCATGTTGTGTTCGGCACGCGAACTCGGGTTGAGTCAGGATCAGTCGGGGCTGCTCGTGCTCGAGGCCGACGCGTCCCCCGGCACCGACGTGCGCGAGCTGCTCGATCTCGATGACAAAATCATCACGCTCAAGCTCACGCCGAACCGCGGCGACTGCCTGTCGATCGCGGGCATCGCGCGCGAGATCGCCGCGCTGACGGGGGTGCCGTTCCGCTGGCCGCAGGCCGGTTCGGTCCGCGCGACGCTCGACGTGCGGCGCGACGTCGTGCTGGACGCGCCCGAGGCCTGCCCGCGCTACCTCGGCCGGGTGATCGCCGGGATCGACCCCGCGGCCGCGTCTCCCGAATGGATGCGGCGCAGGCTCGAGCGCTGTGGCATCCGGTCCATCGGCGCCGTCGTCGACGTGACGAACTACGTGATGCTCGAACTCGGGCAACCGCTGCACGCATTCGACGATTCGCGGCTGTCGGGCGCCGTGCATGCTCGTCATCCGCATGCCGGAGAGCGGCTGCTGCTGCTCAACGGTCAGACGATCGAGCCCGCTCCCGATGCGCTGCTGATCGCCGACGATGCGCGCGCGCTCGCGCTGGCCGGCATCATGGGCGGCGAGGACAGCGGCATCGGCCCCGGCACGACCGATCTGTTCCTCGAAAGCGCCTTCTTCGCGCCGGACGCGGTGGCGGGCCGGGCGCGCGCGCTGGGCTTTTCGAGCGATGCCTCCCATCGCTTCGAACGGGGGGTCGATTTCGAAGGCGCGCGCAATGCGCTGGAACGCGCGAGCGAGCTCATCCTCGCGATCTGCGGCGGCGCGGCCGGCCCGATCACCGAGGCGTGCGCGCGACTTCCGGGCCGCGACACCGTCCGGCTGCGCACGGCGCGGGTCGCACGCGTTCTCGGCGTCGCGCTCGATGCGGATACGATCGCGACCCTGCTCGCGAGCCTGGGCTTCGCGTTCACGCGCGTGCGCGAGGATTTCCTGGTGACGCCGCCGTCCTACCGCTTCGACGTTTCGATCGAGGAGGACCTGATCGAGGAGCTCGCGCGCCTGCACGGCTACGACAACATTCCGGTGCCGGTTCCGCTGGCGCACCTGGCGATGCCCGAGATGCCGGAAGGCCGGCGCAGTGTCGCGGCGCTCAGGCGGCTGCTCGTCGCACGCGACTACCAGGAAGTCATCAATTTCAGTTTCGTCGAAGCCGGCTGGGAATGCGACTTCTGCGCCAATGATGATCCGGTACGGCTAACGAATCCGCTCGCCTCGCAGATGGCGGTCATGCGGTCGAGCCTGATCGGCGGGCTGATCGGCAATCTGTCCGCGAACCTCAAGCGGCGCGTCGAGCGCGTGCAGATCTTCGAGACGGGACGCTGTTTCGTTCGGGACGCCGCGGGCGACGTCGTACCCGGATTCCGGCAACCGGTGCGGCTGGCGGGCCTGTGCGCCGGCCCGGCGCTGCCCGAACAGTGGGGCGTGGCCACGCGCGCGGTCGATTTCTTCGACGTCAAGGCCGACGTCGAAGCCCTGCTCGCGCCGGAATCCGCCCGGTTCGAACCCGCGCCTCACCCGGCCCTGCATCCGGGCCGCAGCGCGGCGGTGATGCTGGCGGACGAACGGATCGGATTCGTCGGGGAAATCCATCCGCAGTGGCTGCACCGGTATGAGCTCGGCGCCGGTGCGGTGGTATTCGAACTGGACGTTTCCGCGCTGCTCGACCGGCGCCTGCCGGCCTTCACGCAGCCGTCTCGCTTCCCGGCCGTCGTCCGCGATCTCGCGCTGGTCGTCGCCCAGGCGGTTCCGGCCCAGGCATTGCTGGACGCGCTGCGCGAGGCCGCGCCCGCCATCGTGCGCGACCTCCGGCTGTTCGACGCCTATCAGGGCCGAGGGATGAATGTCGGAGAAAAAAGTCTTGCAGTCCGTATAGTTATGCAGGATACTGAACGTACTTTGGAAGACTCTGAAGTCGATGCGGCGATGGCCTTGCTGACCCGGACCGCGGCACAGCGCTTCGCCGCCCGGCTCAGGGATTGAGCGCGAAATCATGACACTGACAAAGGCCGAGCTCGCTGACCTGCTGTTCGATAAGGTCGGCCTCAACAAGCGTGAGGCCAAGGACATGGTCGAGGGGTTCTTCGAGGAAATCCGCATCGCGCTGGAACAGGGCGAGGGCGTGAAGCTGTCCGGATTCGGCAATTTCCAGCTTCGCAACAAGCCGCAACGGCCAGGCCGCAACCCGAAAACCGGTGAAGAGATCCCGATCTCCGCGCGGCGGGTCGTGACGTTCCACGCCAGCCAGAAGCTCAAGGTCGCCGTGGAAGCCGCAAACCATGGCAACAAACGCTAGGGACCTGCCACCGATACCGGCCAAGCGCTACTTCACCATCGGGGAAGTCAGCGAGCTGTGCGGCGTCAAGCCGCACGTGCTGCGCTACTGGGAGCAGGAATTCACCCAGCTCAAGCCGATCAAGCGGCGAGGCAACCGGCGCTACTACCAGCATCACGAAGTGCTGTTGGTGCGGCGCATCCGCGAACTGCTCTACGACGAGGGCTTCACGATCAGCGGGGCGCGCAATCGTCTCGACTCCTACGATCCGACCGCCGAGCCCGCGCGATCCGAAGCGCAGCGGCCCGCAGCGCCCAGCGCGGCCGAGCTGCGCGCTGAACTCGGCGCGATCATCGAGCTGTTGCGCGGCTGAGAAGGACTCCGGGGTCGGGCCTTTACGTGATCCGCCGGCCGGAACGGGACGGATCGAACTTCTCTGGCAGGGATGAAATGACGGCCTGACCGCGACCGCGGCGACGGCTGTCTTCGGCTGCTATAATCGGCGACGAGTCGGGGCGTAGCGCAGCCTGGTAGCGCACCTGCATGGGGTGCAGGGGGTCGGAAGTTCGAATCTTCTCGCCCCGACCATCCGAAATCCCGCCCGGTTCCGGCGCATCAGGCAGCCGGTTCCTGCTGATGACGTCTGAGTTCCAGCCGGCCGATCTGGTTGCGATGGACCTCGTCCGGGCCGTCGGCGAAGCGCAGCGTTCGCGCCTGCGCGTAGGCGTACGCGAGGCCGAAGTCGTCGCAGATCCCGGCGCCGCCATGGACCTGCATCGCCCAGTCGATCACCTGGCAGGCCATGTTGGGCGCGGCCACCTTGATCATCGCGATTTCCTTGCGCGCGGCCTTGTTGCCTTCGGTGTCCATGCGGTAGGCGGCGTTGAGCACCAGCCAGCGTGCCTGGTCGATCAGGATGCGTGCGTTGGCGATGCGCTCCAGCGTCACCGATTGCTCGGCGATCGGCCGCCCGAAAGCGACGCGCTCTAGCGAGCGCCGGCACATCTTCTCCAGCGCGCGCTCGGCCAGGCCTACGAGCCGCATGCAGTGGTGGATGCGGCCCGGTCCGAGCCGCCCCTGCGCGATCTCGAATCCGCGGCCCTCGCCGAGCAGCAGGTTGGCGGCCGGAACGCGAACGTCCGTGAACTCGATTTCGGCGTGTCCGTGCGGCGCGTCGTCATAGCCGAACACCGGCAACTGGCGCAGCACGCGCACGCCTGGCGTGTCCATCGGCACCAGGATCATCGACTGCTGTTTGTGCCGATCGGGATCGTCGGGGTTGGTCTTGCCCATGAAGATCAGGATCCGGCAGCGCGGATCGCCGGCGCCGCTCGTCCACCACTTGCGGCCGTTGATGACGTAGTCATTCCCGTCGCGAACGATGCGCGAGCGGATGTTCGTGGCGTCGGAGGACGCGACGCCCGGCTCGGTCATCGCGAAGCCCGAACGGATCGTGCCGTCGAGCAGCGGAAGCAGCCACCGGCGCTGCTGCTCGTCGCTTCCGTAGCGAACCAGAACCTCCATGTTGCCGGTATCGGGCGCGCTGCAGTTGAAGACTTCCGGCCCGATGAACGAGCGTCCCATGATCTCGGCGAGCGGCGCGTATTCGAGATTGGCGAGGCCCGCGCCGAATTTCGAGTCGGGAAGGAAGAGGTTCCACAGACCCGCGGCGCGAGCCTTTTCCTTGAGGCTCTCGACGATGCGGGTGGGCTGCCACGGATTGCCGGCGCGACGGTTGGCGCGTACCTCCTGCGCGAACACCTCCTCGGCAGGATAGACGTGCTCGCGCATGAAGGCGCCGATGCGTTCCTGCAGCCGCCGCGTCTTTCCGGAATATGCGAAATCCATTTTCTGCGTCCCGGTTCGGTTCGTGGATCGCGCCGCGCGCCGATCAGCTCGCGGCGACGATGCGTTCGATCTGGCGCCAGCCGGCTTCTGCCATCGGGCGGGCGCGGCGCCCGGCCTCCAGCGCGCCCGCGCTGGAGGCGTTGCCCTGCAGCGCGCGCGCCATCACGCCCTGCAGGATCGCCGCCAGCCGGAACATGTTGTAGGCCAGGTAATAGTCCCAGTGCCCGATTGCCTCGCGGCCGGTGCGGCGGCAGTAGCTGCGCACGTACTCGTCCTCGCTCGGGATGCCGAGCGCGGCGAGGTCGTGCCCGAGCAGGCCGCGGAACTCGCCGGGCGACAGCCGCCAGGCCATCGCGTGGTAGGCGAAGTCCGCCAGCGGGTCACCCAGCGTCGACAGTTCCCAGTCGATCACCGCGAGGATGCGCGGCTCGCGCGGATCGAAAATGACATTGTCGATCCGGTAGTCGCCGTGCACGATGCGCGTTTCCTCGCCGGGCGGCAGCGCGCCGGGCAACCAGTCGATGAGCCGGTCCATCGCCTCGATGCGTTCGGTCTCGCTGGCGCGGTACTGCCTCGTCCAGCGATCGATCTGTCGCGCCAGATAGTTGCCCGGCCGGCCGAAGTCGGCGAGCCCGAGCGCGGCCGGGTCGAGGCCGTGCAGCGTCGCGATCACGCGATTGAGCTCGTCGAAAAGGGCGGCACGCTCCTCGCGCGCGAGGCCGGGCAACGACGGATCCCAGAAGATCCGGCCCTGCACGTATTCCATCAGGTAGAAGGCGGTGCCGATGACGAGCGGATCCTCGCACAGCGCGTGGCAGCGCGCGACCGGAACGCCGCTGCCTGCGAGCGCCGAGAGCACACGGTATTCGCGCTCGATCGCGTGGGCCGAGGGCAGCAACGCTCCGGGCGGCTTGCGGCGCAGCACGTAACGGTGTGCTCCGGCCTGCACGAGGTAGGTCGGATTGGACTGGCCGCCGCCGAATCGCTCGATGCCCAGCTCGCCGGTGAAACTCCCGACGTGCTCGCGGATGTACCGGGCGAGGCGACGGACATCGAGGCCGTGGCACTGCGCCACCGGTCCGGTCGCGGGCGTGTGCCTGTCCACGGCCTCGCGCACCCGTGCGTCGTGCTGCGCGCTCATGCGATCGAGGCCCCGCCGTCGACGGTGATGATCTGGCCGGTCACATGGCGCGAGGCTTCCGAGGCGAGAAACACCGTCAGCCCCTTGAGATCCTCCGGACCGCCGAGCCGTTCGAGCGGTGTCGTGCGCAGCAACTGCGCGCCGATGCGATCGAGCGTGGCGCGGGTCATCTTCGACGGGAAGAAGCCCGGCGCGATGGCATTCACGTTGATGTTGTGGCGCCCCCATTCGGCCGCCAGCGCGCGCGTGAAGTTGACCACCGCACCCTTGCTGGTGTTGTAGGCGATCGAGTACATCTCGATTTCCGGCGGATTCCCGGCCAGCCCCGCGATCGAAGCCAGGTTGATGATCTTGCCCGAGCGCCGCGGGATCATCGCGCGTCTGCCGACCTCGCGGCACAGGAAAAACATCGCGTCGATGTTCAGATCCATGACCTTGTGCCAGCCCTCGTCCGGATAATCCTCCGCCGGAGCGCTCCAGTTGCAGCCGGCGTTGTTGACGAGGATGTCGATCGTCCCCCAGCGGTCGAGCACCTCGCCGACGAGGCCGGGGATGACGTCGTGTTTCGACAGGTCGGCGGTCAGCGTCAGCGCGCCGGCATCGAGTGTTTCGAGATGCGCTGCGGCCTGCTTCAGTTCCTCGTTCTTTCTCGCGGTGATCGCCACCCGCGCGCCGAATTCGGCCAGGCCTTCGGCCATCTGCAATCCGAGTCCGCGCGAGCCGCCGGTGATCAGCGCGACCTTGCCGGCGAGATCGAACAACGGCTTCACACTCATGACGCTTCCTCCGGGGGCGAGGGCTGCAAGTGTACCCTTTCGCGCCTGCACCGCGCTCGCATGCCGGTCGCCGCGGCCGGCGATGCGATAGAATCGCGCATCGCCGGGATGCCGATTCGATCGAACGGTTCGCCCGGTGTGATCCGGTACTCCCCATTGTCATGCGCCTGCTGCTGAGCAACGACGACGGATACTTCTCCGCCGGCATGGAGATCCTCGCGCGGGTGCTGTCGGAGGCCGCCGACATCACGGTGGTTGCACCGGAGCGCGATCATTCGGGTGCCAGCAATTCGCTGACGCTCGACCGCCCGCTGCTGGTCCGCAAGGCGCGCAACGGATTCTTCTACGTCAATGGAACGCCGACCGACTGCGTGCATCTCGCGGTCACCGGTCTGCTCGATCGCCTGCCGGACATCATCGTGTCGGGCATCAACAATGGCGCGAACATGGGCGACGATACGATCTACTCGGGGACGGTGGCGGCCGCCATGGAAGGTTACCTGCTCGGCATTCCGTCGATCGCCGTGTCGCTGGCGGGCGCGTCGCCGCGACACTACGAGACCGCGGCCGCCGTGGTCCGCGGCCTCGTCGGGCGCTTCGCCGGCGCACCCTTCGCCGAGCCGGTGCTGCTGAACGTCAACGTCCCCGACGTTCCCGAGCCGGCCTTGCGCGGGATGAAGATCACGCGGCTCGGAAAACGGCACAAGGCGGAGCCGGTCGTCAGGATGGTCAGCCCGCGCAACGAGACCGTGTACTGGGTCGGCGCGGCAGGAAAGGCGCAGGACGCCGGCGAGGGGACGGACTTCGACGCGGTGGCGGGCGGTCACGTCTCGGTGACCCCGCTGCAGATCGATCTGACCCATCATGCCCAGCTTGCGCGGCTCGCGAGCTGGTTGCACGAATGAACCGGCTGCAGGGTGTGGGCATGACCTCGGCGCGCACCCGCGCGCGGATGATCGAACGGCTGCGCGAGCAGGGCATCCGCGACGAGGCCGTTCTCGCGGCGATGGCGGCGGTGCCGCGCCATGTGTTCGTCGAGGAGGCGCTGTCGAGCCGCGCCTATGACGACACCGCGCTGCCCCTCGGTTTCCAGCAGACGATCTCGCAGCCCTATGTCGTGGCGCGCATGATCGAGCTGGCGCATCGCGGGCGCAGCCTCGGCAAGACGCTCGAGGTCGGCGCGGGCTGCGGCTACGAGGCCGCGGTGCTTTCGCATCTCGCGACGGACGTCTACGCGATCGAGCGCATCGCCGCGCTGCTCGAACGCGCGCGCCACAACCTCAGGGGACTGCGTCTGCCCAATGTCAGGCTCGTGCACGGCGACGGCAGCCGCGGGCTGGCGAAGGCGGCGCCGTTCGATACAATCCTCATCGCGGCGGCGACCGCTCATGTGCCCGATGCGCTGCGCGATCAGTTGGCGATGGGCGGGCGCATGGTGTTGCCGCTGGGCGCAGCCGATCAGTTCCTGTGCGTCATCGACCGGCAGCCCGGCGGGTTCAGCGAGACACGGTTCGATGCGGTGCGTTTCGTGCCGCTGGTATCCGGAACGCAATGAAACGGATTTCTCATTTCGGGCGGTCGGTCGTCGCCGTGGGCATCGCCGCGGCCGTGGGCGCGGCAATGGGCGGGTGCGCGGGCAAGGTTCCGGCACCGGTGATCGACCGGGCGCGCCCGCCGGCCCAGGCACCCGCACCGGCGGCCACCCGGCCGGCGAGCGCCGCGGTCGCCCCCGCGCAGCCGCAGCCCGCGGCGACGCACTACACGGTCAAGAAGGGCGACACGCTGCATGCGATCGCGCTCGATCTCGGCGTCGATTACCGCGACCTGATTGCATGGAACCGGATCGAGAACCCCAATGTCATTTACGTCGGTCAGCTGCTGCGGCTGACCCCGCCGCAGGACGCGCAGGCGAGCGCCGGTCCGGGGGCCGTTGCGGGTGCGGCGGAAGCGAAGCAGGTACCGGCGGCCGGGAGCGCAACGCCTGCGTACAAGCGCGAACCGAAGGGCGGCAAGCAAGCCTATTCGCCAAAGGCCTGGGCACTGGCCCAGCGAGCCGATCGCGCGCACGGCGAGGCCACGGCGGCGCCGCCGGCCGCGCCCGCGCCGACCGAATCTCGGCCGTCGAGCGCGTCGGTCGGCGATGACAGTGGCATCGAGTGGTCGTGGCCGGCGAACGGGAAGGTGCTCAACGGCTTCAGGGAGCCTGCCAGCAAGGGCGTCGACATCGCCGGGAAACCGGGCGATCCGGTGCTCGCGGCGGCCGCGGGCAAGGTCATCTATACGGGATCGAACGTGCGCGGATACGGCAACCTGGTCGTCGTCAAGCACAACGACCGATATCTGTCCGCCTACGCGCACAACCGCAAGATCCTGGTCAAGGAGAGCCAGCAGGTCGAGCGCGGCCAGAAGATCGCGGAACTGGGCGACAGCGACGCCGACCAGCCGAAGCTGCATTTCGAGATCCGCCGCCAGAGCAAGCCGGTGGACCCGCTGAAGTACCTGCCCGGCCGGACCCGGTGAGCGATCCCGACCCCTACGCGCCGGAAGAGGACGACGCTGCGGGGCACTCGACCGTCGAGCGCGCGGATGCCCCCCCGGCGGAGCCCGAGCCGGACGATGGGTACAGCCACGACCTGACGCAGATCTATCTGAACGAGATCGGCGGCGTGTCGCTGCTCGATGCCCGCGAGGAACTCGATCTCGCGCGCCGCGTCCGGCAAGGCGACTTCGCCGCGCGCCAGGAGATGATCCTGCGCAACCTGCGGCTGGTCGTCAACATCGCGAAGCACTACCTGAATCGCGGGATGCCGATGATGGACCTGATCGAGGAGGGCAACCTCGGCCTGATCCATGCACTGGACAAGTTCGACCCCGAGCGCGGTTTCCGCTTCTCGACGTATGCCACGTGGTGGGTGCGCCAGAACGTCGAGCGCGCGATCATGAACCAGTCGCGCACGGTGCGGCTGCCGGTGCACGCAATCAAGGAATTGAACCGCGTGCTGCGTACCCTGCGCAGCGTCGAGGCGTCGAACGACGGCGAGGGCGGACCCGAGGAGATCGCACAACTGCTCGGCAAGCCGGTCGAAACGGTGCGCGAGATCCTGCTGCTGAACGAACATACGGCCTCGCTCGATGCGCCGGTCGATGCGGGCAGCGACCTGCCGCTGCGCGACACGCTGGTCGATGAACGCTGCGCGCCGGCCGAATCGGAAATCCAGCAGGCCGAGATCGAGCGGCTGGTGCGCGAGTGGCTTTCGCTGCTCGGCGCGCGCCAGCGGACCGTCATCGAACAACGCTACGGACTGAACGGCCAGCGGACCCGCACGCTCGAGGAGCTTGCGCGCGAGCTGTCGCTGACCCGCGAACGGGTGCGCCAGATCCAGATCGAGGCGCTCGGCGAGCTGCGCCGCGTGCTCGGCCGCCGCGGCGTGGCCAGGGACGCGCTGCTGTGATCAGCGTGGATCGGCATCGTCGCAATCGCGCGCGCACGCCCGCGCGAGTTCGCGCGACAGTTGATGGACGGCCATCGCATAGAAGCTCGAACGGTTGTAGCGAGTGAGCACGTAGAAGTTCTGGAATCCCAGCCAGTATTCGACCGGTCCGTCCGGACTGGCGAGATCGATCAGCGCGCTCGCCCGCCCGGGCTGCGGCGGGATCGCGCTGGTCACGGCGTGGCGCGCCAGATCGGCCGGTGACAGGCTGGGAACGATCCCGGCCTGAACCAGCTCCGCCGGATCGTCTCCGTTCGCCTGCGCCGGCACGGCGACCGGGGCGCCGGCTTCCCATCCATGCTCGCCGAGAAAGTGCGCGATGCTGCCGATCGCGTCCGCCGGACTGGCACCGAGATCGATGCGGCCGTCGCCGTCGAAATCCACCGCATAGCGCCGGTAGCTGCTCGGCAGGAACTGGGCGAGTCCGAGCGCCCCGGCATAGGAACCGCGCCACGCGAGCGGGCTGCGCCGCTGTTCGCGTGCGAGCAGCAGCAGTTCCTCGAGTTCGCGGCGGAACAGCTCGGCGCGCTGCGGGTAGTCGAACGCGAGCGTGGCCAGCGCCGCGAGCGCAGGGAAGTGCCCGGTGTTGCGCCCATAGATCGTTTCGACACCGAGGATCGCGACGATGATCTCGCGCGGCACGCCGTAGCGGCGCTCGGCATCGCGCAGCGTGCGGGCATGGCGCTTCCAGAAGCGCGCGCCGCCCGCGATGCGGGGCTCGTCGAGATAGCGCTCGCGGTAACGCCGCCAGGAGCGCACGGCCGGATCGGCCGGCGGGGCGATCGCGCGCAGCACGCGCGGATCGGGGCGAAGGTCGCGGAACCAGCGGTCGAGATCGGCGCGCCGGAAGCCGTGCCGGTGCGCCATTTCATCCAGGAACTCCTTTACCTCGGGCCGGCTGGCCAGGCGCTCGGGCTGTGCCGCCGCCGGGCAACCGAGCAGCGCGAGCGCCAGGACCGCACGGCGGGCCCATGGTCCGAAGTTCACGCGGATACCTTCAGACGGCGCACGCGCAGCACGAGCTCGCGCTGCATGCCGGGGTCCGGGTGCGGACCGTAACGAAGTTCGGCGTACAGCTGCGCGATCCGCGCGCTGCGCTGCGCAAGGCCGGGGGCGGCCGCGGCGATGCGCCTGGCATAGTCGAGCGGACCTTCCTCGGGCCGCCGCGCGAGTCCGGCACGAGCCATCTTGCGCGAGAAGGCTGCCCACGCCCGTGCGGCGCGATCCTGCCGGCGGTACTCGTGCGCCGCCCAGGCGGCCAGCACCAGCAGCAGCACGCCGGTGAGCACCGCCATCGCGGCCGCAGCCGAGCGCCAGTCGGGATCCCTCATGCCGAGCCGGGTGAGCAGCTCGCGCTGGCGCTCGAGGTTGTAGCCGATGATCCACTGGTTCCAGGCGTTGCCGAGCGCCTCCCAGCGGAAGCGCAACGCGCGCAGCCAGCCCGCATCGGCGCCCACCAGGAAGGGCAGCGGGTCACCGGCGGGAACCGCCGCGGCGATGCCCGACTCGATGCGCGACGGGGAGACGGCGGCGGTCGGATCGATGCGCATCCAGCCTCGTCGCGCGATCCACACTTCGGCCCAGGCATGCGCATCGGATTGCCGCACCAGCAGGTAGCCATCGACCGGGTTCGGTTCGCCGCCCTGATAGCCGGTGACGACGCGCGCGGGGATTCCGGCTGCGCGCATCAGGAACACGAAGGCCCCGGCATAGTGTTCGCAGAAACCGCGCCGTGTCGCGAACAGGAACTCGTCGATCCCGTCGTTTTTTCCGAGCAGCGGGGGCGAGAGCGTGTAGACGAAGGCTTCACGGCGAAAATGTTCGAGCGCCCTGCGCACGACCGCCAACTCGTCCCCGTCCGCCGCCTCGGCACGCCAGCGCGCGGCGAGCTCCCGGCTGCGCGGGTTCGCCCCCGCGGGAATCCGGCGCGCGGCCTCGAGCACGGCGAGCGGCTCGTCGATGCCTGCGGCCAGCCCCGGGTAGGAGCGCATCGCATAGCGCTGCCGGGTGCGCACCGGTGTGCGCGCGAGCAACTGATAGCCGGGTGCGACTCGCGCACCCTCCGGAACGAGACCCGGAAGATCGAGCGCGAACAACCAGGGCTTGTCGTGCGGCTCCAGCGTGACCGTGTATTCGACGGCCGGCCCGCTCGTCTCGTAGGGCAGCGTGCGCGAGCCCGCGCCGGGGGCGGCCCGCCAGGTCCTGCCGTCGTAGTGCGTGAGCACCGGTCCGCGCCAGTACAGCGCGGCGTGCGGCGGCGTGCTGCCCGCGAACTTCACGCGGAACGCCGGCTCGGCAGACAGCGACAGCTCGCGGATCGATCCCGGCGACATCGTATCGGACAGCCCGCTCATGCCTGCCCACGCGTCCCTGGGCAGGCCCCACAACGGCCCCTGCACGCGCGGGAACAGCACGAACAGGACGAGCATCAGGGGGGTCGCCTGGGCCAGCATCCGCGAGGCGCGTGCAATCGAGGAACGCATCTTCTGTCCGTCCCGCTCGAGCTGGATCAGTGCGGCAGTGATCAGTATCAGGTCGGCCGCGAGGTAGGCCGCGATTTCCGGACCCTGCCGATCGAACAGCAGTGCGAGCTGCAGGAAGTAGCACAGCAGCACCAGCGTGAAGCCGTCGCGCGTCGTGCGCAGCTCCAGCAGCTTGAGCGCCAGAAAGACGATCAGCATCGCGACGCCGGGTTCGCGCCCGAACAGCGAACGGTAGGCGAAGCCGATCGCCAGCGTCGAGCCGGCGACCAGCGCGAACACGATCCAGCGCGCAGGCAGCGCGCGTGCGCGGATCCAGACCCCGATCGAGATCGCCAGCAGTGTCACCGCCAGCGCGGCGATCGCAGGTCGAAGCCCGGGCAGCAGCGGCAACGCGCTCGCAGCCGACGCGGCGAGCAGCCACAGCGCCTGTCGTTGCGATACCCGCGCCGCGGGTTCAGTCGCCGTCCGGTTCGCCATACAGCGCAAGCGCCTTCAGGCAGGCTTCGACATGGGCGGCGCCGCGACCCGGCGCGATCGCCCCCCCGGGAAGTCGCAGCCCGAAACTCGCGCCGCTCGATTTCGCGAGCAGCACGTGGGCGCACAGCCGGGACAGCCGCGCTTCGGTGTCCAGCCCTGCGGGCAGCCGGTCCCAGTCCAGCCACAGTGGTTCGCTGCCGCCGTCCTCGAACAGCTTGGTCAGCAGCGCGTCGCCTCGCGCCGCCGATTTCCACGCGACGTGACGCGGCGAATCCGAGGGCCGATGATCGCGCAGGCCCGAAAAGTCCTCGCTGCCCGCGGCGCCCGGCCGCCTGCCGTCGGCGGCGTCTCCCGAAGGCGGCAGCGGCGGGGCGTCGCGCTCGGGCGCCGGATAGACGAGACAGCGCAGGTCCGGCTCGACGTAGCTCCAGGCCCTGACCAGTCCGAGAGGGAAGGTCGTGTGCAGACGGACGCGGCCGATCGGCTGCCAGCCGCGGCGACGGGCCACGACGCGCAACGCGGCCGTTTCCGCTGCGCGGGGCGCAACGTCCGCGATGACCGGCGTGCCGCCGCCGGCCGACAGTGCGAGGGCGATGCGTGCGTCGTCCCGGCCGTTCGACAGCACCAGCGGGAAGCGCGCGATGGAACCGGCGATCACCGGCTCGCAACGCCCGTACTCGATCTTCAGGTGAACCAGATTGCGAAAGGCATGCAGGATGGCAACGAACCCCAGCCCGGCGAGCAGGAAGGTCAGCGCGTAGCCCAGGCCGAGCCCGTAGTTGATCGAGCCGATCAGCAACAGCAGCACGGTCGCCGCGAAGGCGACACCGGCGGCAGTGGGCAGCACGAAGACGCGGCGCTGGCCGAGCACGACCGGGGCCGCTTCGGGGCCCGAGAGCCGGAACAGCCAGCGGTCGATGAAGCGCCGCGCGGCCGTGACCGCCGTGCGCGGAATCGCGACGCTCACGGAACCGGCACGGCCGCGAGCCAGTCGGCCACGAGCCGCTCCCCGGCGCTTTCCTCGGATGCCGCGCGCAGCCGATGGCCGGCCACCGCGGGAAGGATGGCCTGGACGTCCTCCGGCAGTACCATGCCTCGGCCTTCGATGTAAGCCCATGCCCGCGCGGCGGACTGGATCGCCAGTGCCGCGCGCGGGCTCAGCCCGGCCGCGAACGCGTTCGACCGGCGCGAATGCTCGACCAGTGCCTGCACGTAATCGAGCAGCGCGTCGGACACATGCAGTGCGGCGGCCTCGCGCTGGAGCCGGCCCAGCGTCGCCGGATCGATCAGCGGCGGCAGTGCGGCCAGCAGCTCGCGTCGGTCGCCTCCGCGCAGCAGCGCTCGCTCCGCCGCGTGGTCCGGATAGCCGAGCTCGATGCGCATCAGGAATCGGTCGAGCTGGGACTCGGGCAGCGGGAAGGTGCCGATCTGATGCGAGGGGTTCTGGGTCGCGATGACGAAGAACGGCACCGGCAGCGCACGCGTCTCGCCTTCCGCGGTGACCTGGCGCTCCTCCATCGCCTCGAGCAGCGCGCTCTGCGTCTTGGGCGTGGCGCGGTTGATCTCGTCGGCGAGCAGCAACTGCGTGAAGATCGGTCCGGGGTGGAAGCGGAACGCGCCCAGACCGCGGTCGAAGATCGACACGCCGAGGACGTCCGCCGGCAGCATGTCGGCCGCAAACTGGATGCGATGGAATTGCAGTCCCAGCAGCTTCGCGAGCGTCTGCGCCAGCGTGGTCTTGCCGACGCCGGGAATGTCCTCGATCAGCAGGTGTCCGCCGGCGAGCAGGCACGCCAGCGCCAGGCGCAGCTGATGGCCTTTTCCGAGGATGACTCCGCTTGCGCGCTCGGCGATCCCGCGCACGAGCGAATCCTGCCTGGCTTGTGGCACGGCAATGGAACAGGCGATAATCGCGACTGGCCGATTGTAGTGGAATTTGCCACCGCCTCCGCCGGCCGTCCCGCGCGTCATGACCACAGCATTCATCTCCCATCCCGACTGCCTGCTGCACGACATGGGCGGACATCATCCCGAGTGCGCCGAGCGTCTGGCGGCGATCAATGACCGGCTGATCGCGGCCGGCCTCGACCGGCATCTCGCGTTTCACGATGCCCCACTCGCGACGCGCGCGCAGCTCGGGCGGGCGCATGACGAGGCGTACATCGACGAACTGTTCCGCAGCGTGCCGCAGCACGGCCTGCATCACCTCGATCCGGACACGGCGATGTGCCCGCATACGCTGCAGGCGGCGCTGAGGGCGGCCGGAGCGGGCGTACTCGCGATCGAGCTGGTGATGAAGGGCGAAGCGGAAAATGCCTTCTGCGCGATCCGCCCGCCCGGCCACCATGCCGAGCGCGCGCGTGCGATGGGATTCTGCTTCTTCAACAACGTCGCGATCGCCGCGAAGCACGCGCTCGACGAGTGCGGGCTCGAACGCGTCGCGATCGTCGATTTCGACGTCCATCACGGCAACGGAACGGAAGACATCTTCAGCGGTGACCCTCGCGTGCTGATGGCGGGCACCTTCCAGCACCCGTTCTATCCGTACTGCGGCACCGAGCATCCGGCGCCGAACATGTGCAACGTCCCGCTGCCTGCCGGCACGCGCGGGGACGGGTTTCGCGCCGCGGTCGGCGAGCGCTGGCTGCCCAGGCTGCGGCAGTTCGCGCCCCAGGCGATCTTCGTCTCGGCCGGATTCGACGCGCATTACGAGGACGACATGGCTTCGCTCGGGCTGCTCGAGGCGGACTACTCATGGGTCACGGGCAGGATCAAGGAGATCGCCGATGCCAGCGCGGGCGGGCGCATCGTTTCGGTGCTCGAGGGCGGATACGCGCTGTCGGCGCTGTCGCGCAGCGTCGCGGCGCACCTCCGCGTGCTCGCCGAGCTTTGAGCGGCCGTCGGTCGTGAATACGGGTGTTCCGGTAGAATCGCAGGCTTGCGCGATGCTGGCGCCGCGCGCGCGCCTACACGCTGCGCGCGGCCGGGCCGCAGACACCGCGACCGCAGGGGAGAACAGCATGCGACGATCGTCGCGTTGGGCACGGCGGGCCCGGACCGCCGGTTCCGATCGGCCGGAGGGAAGATGATCACCGGATCCATGGTCGCCGTCGTGACCCCGATGCACGAGGATGGCAGCCTCGATCTCGAGCGCTTCCGCGCGCTGATCGACTTCCACGTCCGCGAGGGCACCGAAGGCATCGTCGTCGTCGGAACGACCGGGGAATCGCCCACCGTCGGGGTCGACGAGCACTGCGAGCTGATCCGCGTCGCCGTCGAGCATGCGGCCGGGCGGGTGCCGATCGTCGCGGGAACGGGGGCCAATTCGACTTCGGAGGCGGTGGAACTCGCCGCGTATGCGCGCAAGGTCGGCGCGCAGGCGCATCTGTCCGTCGTGCCGTATTACAACAAGCCGACGCAGGAAGGGCTGTACCGCCACTTCCGCGCGATCGCCGAGGCGGTCGAACTGCCGATGATCCTGTACAACGTGCCGGGCAGGACGGTCGCCGATCTCGCCAACGACACCGCGTTGCGGCTCGCGCAGCTTCCCAATGTCGTCGGCATCAAGGATGCGACCGGGGGCATCGATCGCGGCTGCGACCTGATCCGGCGCTCGCCGCCCGACTTCGCGGTGTATAGCGGCGACGATGCGAGCGCGCTCGCGCTGATGCTGCTCGGTGCGCGGGGAGTCATCTCGGTGACCGCCAATGTCGCGCCCGGGCCGATGCACCGGATGTGTGCCGCGGCGCTGGCGGGAGAGCTCGCGCGCGCGCGGGAGATCAACGCGAGCCTGCTGCCGCTTCATCGCGACCTGTTCCTCGAGGCCAATCCGATTCCGGTCAAATGGGCCTGCGCACGGATGGGACTGATCGGTGATGGCATCCGCCTGCCGCTGACCCCGCTCTCGCCCGCCCACCATGATCGAGTCCGGCAGGCGATGCGCTGCGCCGGCATCCACCTCTGAGCCCTTATGAACCGAACCGCTGTCGTCGCTTCGCGCATCGTCCGGAGCCTGTTCGCGGCGGCGCTCGCCGCCGCGTTGGCCGGTTGTTCCGGATCGCTGTTCGAGAAGAAGGAAATCGATTACAAGTCGGCGGGCAAGCTGCCGCCGCTGGAAATTCCTCCGGACCTGACCCGGCCCGGGCGCGACGACCGCTACGCGGTGCCCGATACCACGCCGCGCGGCACGGCGACCTATTCGGCCTATGACGCCGAGCGAGGCGGGCGCGCCGGCGCCGCGACGACGTCGAGCGTGCTGCCCGAAGCGCAGAAGATACGCGTCGAGCGTTCCGGCAGCCAGCGCTGGCTGGTCGTCGAAGCGAAGCCCGATGCACTGTGGCCGGCGATCAAGGAGTTCTGGCAGGAGTCGGGGTTCATCATCAACGTCGAACTGCCCGATGCCGGCATCATGGAAACCGACTGGGCCGAGAACCGCGCGAAGATTCCGCAGGACTTCATCCGGAATACCATCGGAAAGGTGCTCGATCAGCTCTATTCGACGTCGGAGCGGGACAAGTTCCGTACGCGTCTCGAACCGGGCGCCGTCGCCGGAACCACCGAGGTCTACATCAGCCATCGCGGGCTCTCGGAGGTCTACCCGAACGAAGCCAGGGACACCACGGTCTGGCAGCCGCGCCCGCCGGATCCCGAACTCGAGGCGGAGATGCTGCGCCGGCTGATGGTCAAGCTCGGGGTGCAGGACGAGCGCGGCCGCGCGATGCTGGCGGCAGCGCCCAAGGTCGAGCGGGCCGTGATGCAGCGTGCCGCCGACGGTTCCGGCAGCCTCGAAGTCAAGGAGGCGTTCGACCGGGCGTGGCGGCGCGTCGGTCTCGCGCTCGACCGGGTCGGCTTCACGGTCGAGGACCGCGACCGGTCGCAAGGGCTGTTCTTCGTGCGCTACGTCGACCCGGAAGCCGATGCGAAGTCGGGCAAGCAGGATACCGGGTTTCTCTCGAAACTGATGTTCTGGCGCAGCGACAAGACCGACAAGACCGATCCGAAACAGCAGTACCGCATCCATGTCGCGGGCAGCGGAAACGCCAGCACGGTACGGGTGCTGACCCGCGAGGGCGGGGTGGACAAGTCGGCGACCGCAGGAAAGATTCTGGCGCTGCTGTACGAACAGCTCAAGTGATGCGTTTCGCATCGCTGGGCAGCGGCAGCCGGGGCAATGCGCTGGTCGTCGAGGCCGGGACGACGAGGCTGCTGGTCGACTGCGGCTTCGGGCTGCGCGCGATCGACGCACGGCTTGCCCGGCTCGGGCTGTCCGCGGAGGATCTCACCGGCATCCTGGTCACGCACGAGCACAGCGATCATGTGTCCGGTGCCTTCGGCCTCGCGGCCCGCAACGGCCTGCCGGTGTGGATGACCCACGGCACGCATGCGGCCATGTCGCAGCAACAAGGCGCGCAGCCGCCGCCCGTGGAGGTCATCGACAGCGACGAGGCGTTCGGCGCGGGCGACATCGAGATCGCGCCGTTCCCGGTTCCGCACGATGCGCGCGAACCGGTGCAATTCGTCTTCGGCGATGGCGCCGTCCGGCTCGGATTGCTGACCGATACCGGCTGCTCGACGGCGCACATCGAGCGCATGCTGTCCGGTTGCCATGCGCTCGTGCTCGAGTGCAACCACGATGCGGCGCTGCTGGAGGCGGGGGATTATCCGGCTGCCCTCAAGCGGCGCATCGCCGGCCGTTTCGGGCATCTCGACAATGCGGCGGCGGCGGCGCTGCTGGCGGGGCTGGAGACGAAATGCCTTCGGCATGTCATCGCCGCCCACCTGAGCGAGCGCAACAACCGGCCCGAACTCGCGCGCGCGGCGCTCGCGGGCGCACTGAACTGCGAGCCGGACTGGATCGGCGTGGCCGGCCAGGACGAGGGGTTTGCGTGGCGCTCGATGGGCTGATCGATGCCGCCACGCGGTGACGCGCGCTTCGGGTACGCCGTGCCCGAGAACGATTCGTCAGGCCCGATCGGATGCCCGATTCCGTGAAAAAAAAGCCGGCCCGAAAGCCGGCTTCTCGCGAAACGCAAGCCCTGAATTATTTCTTCTGTTCTTCCTTCTTCGGTTCGCCTGCGGGAGCGGCGCCCTCGGCGGGCTTGGCCGCATCGGCAGCAGGCGCGGGAGCCGCGCCCTCGGCGGGCTTGGCAGCATCGGCAGCAGGCGCGGGAGCGGGGGCAGGCGCCTCGGCAGCAGGCGCGGGAGCGGGCGCAGGCGCCGCGGCGGGAGCCGGCGCGGGGGCAGGAGCCGCTTCTTCTTTCTTGCCGCAAGCAGACACGGCGACGGCAATGAGTGCAGCAACGAGGAGAGAACGTTTCATTTGTGATTCCCTAGAGGTTATGCGAACGATAAATTCAAGTTCCGGATCGACGGGGTCGATTAACCCCAGCCGGAGCTGCATATTAGCATACTTGCTTCAACGGCCCCCGCGCGACCACGTTCCGCGCCTGGGGAAGCGGTGAAAAAGCAACACTTTGCCTTTCGCGATGCGGGGCTGCCGCGATGTGCGGATGCAGGAGGATCGATCCTTGGACATGAGCCGACTGGAACGATGGATAGGCACGACGGAGGTGCGCTCGGACACGGTCACCGGCGTGCCGGTCGCGGCGCTGGCT
>JBBIUI010000006.1:0-42760 GCA_037440385.1 Rhodocyclales bacterium
GTCCGGAATCGTACGCAGCGACCCATGAGCTGTGCGGCCCGAACGTTTATTCGCTGCGGCAGCTCGTCGAGACGGTCGGCGCGCTGACCGGCCATCGCCGACCGGTCGTCGGACTGCCGGGCGGACTGTCGTGGCTGCAGGCTGCGGTGCTCGAACGTCTGCCGGGGCGGCTGATGACTCGCGACAATGTCGCCTCGATGCAGGTCGATTCGGTGTGCGGCGGTTGCGCGCTGCCCTTCGGCAGGACGCCTGCGGCGCTCGAGCAGATGGCGTCGTCATGGCTTGCGCCGGTGCCGCGCGACGCCCGTTTCGATGCGTTTCGCGCCAGGGCGCGGCGCTAGCGCGATCGAATGCGGATCTACGAGGTCGGCGGGGCGGTGCGCGACGAGCTGCTCGGGCTGCCGGTGCGCGACCGCGATTACGTCGTCGTGGGCGCATCGCCCGAACGCATGACGGCGCTGGGCTACCGGCCGGTCGGCCGGGATTTCCCGGTGTTCCTGCATCCGGTGACGCACGAGGAATACGCGCTCGCGCGCACCGAGCGCAAGACCGCGCCGGGGTACCGGGGCTTCGTCTTCCATGCGGACGCGGACGTGACGATCGAGCAGGATCTCGCGCGCCGCGACCTGACGATCAACGCGATCGCCAGGGCGGACGACGGCACGCTGGTCGATCCCTACGGCGGGGCGCGCGACCTCGCGGCGCGGGTGCTGCGCCATGTCGGACCGGCCTTCGCCGAGGATCCGGTGCGCATCCTGCGGGTCGCGCGCTTCGCCGCGCGCTACACGGATTTCTCGATCGCCGAGCAGACCCTCGAGCTGATGCGGCGCATGGTCGAGGCCGGCGAGGCGGACCATCTCGTCGCCGAGCGCGTCTGGCAGGAACTCGCGAGCGGGCTGATGGAGCCTCGGCCCTCGCGCATGATCGAGGCCGGCGAGGCGGACCATCTCGTCGCCGAGCGCGTCTGGCAGGAACTCGCGAGCGGGCTGATGGAGCCTCGGCCCTCGCGCATGATCGAGACGCTGCGCGCATGCGGCGCGGCGGCGCGCGTGCTGCCGGAAATCGATCGGCTGTTCGGCGTGCCGCAGCCGCAGCGGCATCATCCGGAGATCGACACTGGTGCGCATGTACTGCTCGCGATCGATTGCGCGGCGGCGCATGCGCAGCCCCTGCCGGTGCGCTTCGCGGTGCTCGTCCATGATCTCGGAAAGGCGCTCACCCCGCCCTCGCTGTGGCCGCATCATCCGGGACACGAGCGCCGCGGCGTGGCGGCGGTGCTGGGACTGTGCGCGCGGCTGCGGGTGCCGGCCGAATGCAGGGATCTCGCCGTGCTGGCCGCGCGCGAGCACACGCTGATCCACTGCGCCGAACGGTTGCGGCCGGCGACGCTGGTGACGTTGATCGAGCGTTGCGACGCCGTGCGCCGGCCGCAGCGTTTCGCGCAATTGCTGGCCGCCTGCCGCTGCGATTTCCTCGGCCGCGCGGGAAAAGAGGACAGACCCTACCCGGCGCAGGCACTGGCCGCGGCGGCATTGGCCGCGGTGCGCGAAGTCGATGCGGGCGCGATCGCGGCGGCATGCGCCGATCGCACGGGAATCGCCGCCCGCATCCATCAGGCGCGCGTCGCGGCGGTCAAGGCGAAGTGGGCGACGGGCGCTGCGCCCGCGACGCTATAGCCACCGGAACAGCGCGGTCGCGATGAGCGAGAGCACCAGCACGCTGCCGAACGGTAAATGGGTTTCGCGGCCCGCGATGCGCACGGTGACGTCGCCGGGAAGTCGCGTCAGGCGAAACCAGGCGCCGAGGCGCGGCATGCACACGCCCGCCAGCACGACCGTGATCGCGAGGGTCAGGAGCCATTTCATCATCGGGTCGTCATGCCTGCGATCGGGGTCGTGCCGCGCGGGGGTCCAGTGTACGGCAATCGCGTGGCCGGTGTCCCGCCGTGCGTACCGCCGCGCCGGGGGACGGCATTGAGCCGGCCGCACGAGGCCGGTCTCGAAGTCCTGTCGCGGCAGCCCGACGGGCCCGCGCATGCGACGCCGCTGTTGTTCGTGCATGGCGCCTATGCCGCGGCGTGGTGCTGGGACGAGCATTTCCTGCCCTACTTCGCGCGCTCGGGCTACGCGTCGCATGCGGTCTCGCTCAGCGGGCATGGCCGCAGCCGCGGCAGGCAGCGGCTGGATACGCTGAGCATCGCGGATTACGTCTCGGACGTGCGCGAAGCGGTCGAGGCGCTCTCGCGGCCGCCGGTGCTCATCGGTCATTCGATGGGCGGCATGGTGATCCAGAAATTTCTGGAGCAACCCCGGTGCGAGGTGGCCGCGGCGGTGCT
The DNA here is from genome assembly GCA_037440385.1 of Rhodocyclales bacterium. Taxonomy (GTDB): domain Bacteria; phylum Pseudomonadota; class Gammaproteobacteria; order Burkholderiales; family Rhodocyclaceae; genus CG2-30-68-42. The sequence goes on from JBBIUI010000006.1 coordinate 2,336, forward strand.
GATGGCGTCGGTTCCGCCGCAGGGGCTGTGGAGCTCGGCCTTCGGGCTCGCGCTCGGGAAGCCCGGCCTGATGCGCGATCTGAACCATCTGCTCGGCGGCGGGCGCGTCGCGCTGGAGTCGCTGCGCTCGGCGATGTTCTCGCAGCCGATCGATGCGCAGCGGCTGCGCGAATACTACCGCCGCATGCAGCCGGAATCCTATCGCGCGATCTGGGACATGACGCTGTTCGATCTGCCGCGGCCGCGCGAGATGCATCGGCCGCCGATGCTCGTGCTGGGCGCCGAGCACGATCCGTTGATCCCCGCCGCGCTGGTGAAGATGACCGCAGCGACCTATGGTGTCGAGGCCGAAATCTTCCCCGGCATGGGGCACGGCATGATGCTCGAGCGCGACTGGGAGGCGGTCGCCCGGCGCATCGTCTGCTGGCTGGACGCGCTCGGCCTGTGAAGCGCCGCGGGATCGCGCGGTGATCGCGCCGTGAACTGCTTCCTCGTCGTGCGTGGCGCATTCCCCGATCATTGCGGTCGTGGCGGTGCGCGAGTTCCGGTCAACCCGCCACACCGGTGAGGCGTTCAATTGTTTGATTGTCCCGTCGTTAATGGGGTCAGGTTCCTGTCAGGCGAGGGAGATCGGCGATGGTGATCGTGATGGACACGAGTGACGGCAGGCGGCTGGACGAGTTCGGTTCCTACGAGGACGAGGTGATGTGCGCGAGCTGGCTGCCGCAGCCCGGTCTCGGACTGCAGCCGGCCGTGCCGGCGCGTTCGCGTGTGGAAGACCCGTCCGAAGCGGACGCCGAAGACTTCCTGCGCCGCGTGTATCTGTCTCAGGAGTAGCGCCGCTCTGCTATCATCGGCGCCCATTCCGGACGCATCCGGGGGGCGCTCGATTGACCAACATCCTCAACACGCGGGCCGGCTACAAGCACTTCCTCGCGGTTCCGACCCGCTGGCTCGACAACGACTGTTACGGGCACGTCAACAACGTCGTCTATTACGCCTACTTCGACACCGTCATCAACGAATACCTGATCCGCGAGGGCGGGCTCGACATCCACCGCGGTGATGTCATCGGGGTGGCGGTCGAGACCTTCTGCCGGTTCCACCGATCGCTGTCCTTCCCCGAGGTGGTCGACGCCGGGCTGCGGGTCGGGCACCTCGGAAACTCCTCGGTGCGCTACGAGATCGGACTGTTCCGCAAGGACGAGATCAAGCCGGCCGCCACCGGGCACTTCGTCCATGTGTTCGTCGAGCGTGCGGGCCAGAAGCCGGTCGCGATTCCACAGGCGCTCAGAGACTGCCTGGAGCGGCTCGTGTTGCGCGGCTGAGCGTGCGCTCGGAAGCCGTGAATCGTTCTACTGCGCGGGCCGCTGGCGTCGTCGCGCGGCGCCCGGGCCCGGCCTGTCCGCTCTCGACCGGTCTCGGGGTCTCGGCCCTGCGCTGCGTGCGTCCGGCGAGCGGCCCGCTCGCGACGAAATCGTCTCGGCTTGTCAGCGCTGCAGCGTCGCGACGTATTCGGCGACCGCCGCCATCTCCTCTTCGGTCAGGCGCGACGCGATCTCGCCCATGATCCGGCCGACGTCGTTCGTGCGTTGCGCGGACCGGTAGGCCTTGAGCTGCCGCAGGACATAGGCCGCGTGCTGGCTGCCGATCGCCGGTGCGATCACCGCCATCGGTGCCGCCATCATCTTCGCCACGTTGCCGTTGCCGGCGCCGTTCGGGGAATGACAACCCTTGCACGCGATGACCGCCGGGCGGTGTCTGCCGACCTCGTAGATCTGCCTTCCCAGCGCCATCGATGCCGGCGTGCCGGCCGCTGGCTGCGGTTTCCCGGTCGCGAAGTAGGCCGCGATGTCCTCGATGTCCTTCGCGCCCAGCGGTTGCGCCATCGGACTCATGACCTGGTTGACGCGCCGCCCCGACTTGAAGTCCCCGAGCTGCTTGACGATGTAAGCGGGATTCTGGCCGGCGAGCTTCGGCCATTCGGCCGATACGCTGTTGCCGTCCGGACCGTGGCAGGCCATGCATGCCGCGGCCTTCGCCTTGCCGGCCGACGGATCTCCTGCGGCCGCGACCGGAAAGGCGGCGGCGAGTAACGCGATGCACAATGCGGATCGGGCGATGCGAACGTGGCTGATCAAGGTGTCCTCCACTGGTTGGAATGATGCATCCGTGAGCCGCTGTCACGTCATCCAAGGAAACGCCGAACGAGTCCCCTCTCCATCGTCGCGAGCGCCGCGAAGCGGACGATCGTTCGATAATCCACCATCGATAGTCTACTACTTGACGTCGCAGTATATCGCAGTTAATGTAACGGCCGGTCGGTCGCGACCAGGCGACCAAACCTTGCAGAATCGTGATCCCGCGTCTGGCGGGCGACGCGATCGATCAGTGGAGGAGGATCCGGAATGTCGGAGCATAGCGTGTCGGTCGACCATGCGCCGCACTGGGAGACCAGCCCCTGGCCCCTGGTGCTGGCGGTGGGCATCCTGTTCCTGGTTCCTTTCTCGTTCGTTTTCAACTTCGCGTATCACCAGCCCCTGTTCGCGTTGCTGTGCCTGGGCATAGGCGCGCCGCTCACCGTCGCCGGCGTCTCGGGATGGGTGCACGAAGCGGTGGGCGGACATGGAGAAGGGCTCGCCTTCCCGGCGATGGGGTGGTTCATCCTCGCCGAAGCGATGATCTTCCTGTCGATGTTCGCCAGTTACTGGTTCATGCGACTGACGGCGCCGTCCTGGCCTCCGGCGGGCACCGTGGAGCTGCCGACGGTGGTTCCGCTGGTGATGACGGCCACGCTGGTCGCGTCGAGCCTGACGATGCATCGCGGCGAGGCACTGCTGGCACGCGGCGAGCGCGGCGGCTTCATCGGCTGGTTGCTGGTGACGATCGCGCTGGGGGCGGCATTCCTGGCGATGTCGGGGTTCGAATGGCGCCATCTGATCCAGGAAGGATTCATCCCGGCGACCAACGCCTTCGGAACGGTTTTCTTCTCGATCACCGGGTTTCACGGTGGCCACGTCATCGTCGGGCTGGGCATCTTCCTCGCGGTCCTGATCCCGGCACTCGCGGGCAGGATCAACGACGGTTTCGTGAAAACGGCCGCGCTGTACTGGCACTTCGTCGATATCATCTGGTTCTTCGTCGTCTCGCAGGTTTATTACTGGTGACGCGCGAGCGATGAGCCTGCCGCCGAAGCGCTTCGCCCATGCGCTCGCGTGGGCGCTCGCCGCGAGCTCGCCCGCCTGGGCATTGCGCGCACCGGGGACGGTCGAATCGACGCCGGATCCCAGGATCATGCAGATCGACGAAGCGCGTTACCTCGGCGCGCCGCTACCGGGCGGCATCGAGCTGCTCGACGCGAGCGGGCGCGCATTCACGCTCGGCGAGGTGCTGGGCAAGCCCGTGATCCTGTTGCTGTCCTACTACCGATGCGACGGCTCGTGCTCGACGATGAACCGCGCGCTGTACCGGGAATTGCCGAAGGTGGAGCGGTTTCGCATCGGCCGCGACTATCGCGTGCTGACCGTCTCCTTCGACCGCAACGACACCGCGGCGCAAGCCGCCGAATTCGCGCGGCAGCTCGAACTGCCCGCGCAGATCCGGGCGGGCTGGACGCACGCCGTGGTCAGGGACCGGGAGAACGCTGCCGGCGCGATCGCCTCGAGTGTGGGGTTCCGCTATTTCTGGTCGCAGGCGGACAGGACTTTCCTGCACCCGAACGTGCTGGTCTTTCTGACTCCCGACGGGCGCGTCGCCCGCTATCTGTACGGAACGCATCTCGATGCTCGCCAGATCGGGCTCGCACTGATCGACGCGGACTGGGGCAGGATTTCGAATTCGGCCAACGTCATCGATCTAGTCACCGGAGTGTGCTTCAGCTACAACTATGCCGAAGGCAAATACCAGCCGAATTATTCGCTGCTGACCGGGGCCGGTGCGCTGCTGTTGGGCGTTTCGCTGATGGTCTCGGGATCCGTGGTGTATCGAAGCAGGCAACGGAGGATGTCGAATGTCCGGAACACTTGAGCGGTTGCACCGGCTCGCGGGGTACGCCGCGATCGTGCCGTTTTCTTCGACCGTCTTCGGCGCGCAGCCCTTCGACGATCCGGCCAGAGGGTGGGATCGGCTCTGGTATGACGTGCTGGTCGACATCTCCGTCATCGGCATCGCGTTCGCGCTCGTCGCCGGATACTTCGTCTGGAGGTACCGGCGGCGCGCACCCGACCAGCAGGGCAGCAGTCCGCGCCTGTCCACTGCGATGGCGGTGGGCTGGGTGGTCGTGCCGACTTTCGTGTTCATGGCGGACGACTTCTTCCTGGCCGCAAACGGCTGGAAGCTGTGGAACGATTATCGGCAGGTGCCCGCCGAACGGCTGGAGGTCAAGCTGGAAAGCGGCATGTACGCCTGGGACTACACCTACCCGAACGGTGTGAAGGTGCAGAACGAGCTTCGGGTACCCGCGGGCCGACCCGTGATGCTGCGCATGACCAGCCGGGACACCATCCACAGCCATTTCATTCCGGACTTCCGGGTCAAGGAAGACTCGATGCCGGGGCGGGTCACGTACCTGTGGTTCTATCCGGACAAGCCCGGCGAGCACGTCGTGACCTGTGCGGAGTACTGCGGGATCATGCACTCGTACATGTCCGGCAAGATCATCGTGCTTCCGGCGGCGGAATTCGATGCCTGGTACCAGCAGCAGGCGCAGCGCATCGCCGGTTCGAACCGCACGAAAACCCCGGAGGCTTGAAATGAGCGTGCTCAAGGAATGGATCTTCACCACCGACCACAAGCGGGTCGGCGTCCTCTATCTGATCGGTTCGCTGGCGGCGTTCGCGGTCGCCGGATTGATGGCGATCCTGATGCGCATCGAGCTGTCCTCGCTCGGTCCGACGCTGACGGCGAATCCGGCGCAATACAACGTGTGGCTGTATTTCCACGGCGCCGCGATGATCCTCGGGTTCCAGATTCCGGCGCTGACCGGATTCTTCGCGAACTACACGATTCCGCTGATGATCGGCGCCAGGGACGTCGCGTTCCCGCGGCTGAACGCGTTCAGCGTGTGGCTGTTCTATGCAGGCATCGTGTTGGCGCTGCTGACCTTCGTCGTGCCCGATCCGCCCGACGTCATGTGGACCGGCTATCCGCCCTACTCGACGATCACCAGCGGCAACACCGCGCTGTACACGTTCACGGTGCTGTTGCTCGGCTTCGCGTCGATCCTGGGCGGCGTGAATTTCCTGACGACGATCGCGTACATGCGGGCCCCCGGCGTCACCTGGGGCAAGCTCAACATCTTCGTATGGTGCACCTTCGGTGCGTTCATCATGCAGCTGGTCTTCGTCCCGGTGCTGGGCACCGCCGTGACGCTGATCACCTTCGACAAGTACCTCGGGACCAATTTCTTCGATCCGTCCAAGGGTGGAGACGTCCTGACGTACCAGAACCTGTTCTGGTTCTATTCGCATCCCGCGGTCTACGTGATCTTCCTGCCCTATATCGGCGTCGTGTTCGAGGTCGTGGCGACCTTCGCGAAGAATCACGTCTTCAACTACAAGATGGTGGTCGCGGGGATCTGCGGCATCGTGCTCGTGTCCGGCGAAGTGTGGGTGCACCATCTGTATGTCAGCGGGATGGCCGACTGGATTCGCATCGGCCAGATGATCACGACGCTGCTGATCAGCATCCCGGTCGGCCTGATGGTGATCGGGCTGGTCGGCACGCTGTACAAGGGCTCGATCGATTTCCGCACGCCGATGCTGTGGGCGTTGGGGGTGGTATTCCTGTTCCTGATCGGCGGGCTCACCGGCATTCCGCTGGCGATTCCGTCGCTGACGTTGCACCTGTCCGACACCTACTACGTCGTCGGGCATTTCCACTACGTCATGGCGGTGGCGGGCACCTTCGCGATCTTCGGCGGCGTGTATTACTACTTTCCGAAGATGACCGGGCGTATGTACAACGAGACGGTCGGCAAGATCGCATTCTGGTTTACGTTCGCGGGCGTCAACATCGTGTTCTGGACGATGATGGACATCGGCCTGGACGGCATGCCGAGGCGCTATTTCGACTATGCGCAGTTCCCGCAATTCCAGTCGGCGCAGCAGTTCATGACTTTCGGTGCGGGGCTGATCGGGGTCGGCTTCGCGCTCGCGGTCGTCAACTGGATCCACGGCGCCTTGCGAGGGCAACGGGCCCCCGACAATCCGTGGGGATCGAAATCGCTGGAATGGACGACCCCGACGCCGCCGCCGCCTTCACCCGGTCGCGAGATGCCGGTCATCACCGCGGATTGGCACCCGTACGGATACGGCGACCGCGGCGAAGGCGCGACGCAACCCGCTCCCGCCTCGGCCGGTGCGTGAGGCGGCGATCGCGTCTGCGCCCGGCATTGCCGCACGGCGCCCCGCCGATCGCGGTCGAACGCAGTCCCGAGCGTCGAGCGGCCGCACGCCGGTGCATCGCTTCGATCGGCTCGAAGGCTGCCGCGGCTTACGCCTCGACCCGATCGTGACGCCGGCCTGGCCACATGCACTGCAGGCACACGACGATGAACAGGATGCCGCCGACGATCGCGATCAGGCCGCCGAGCCCCATCAGCCCCATGCCGGCGATCTCCGGCAGGCTGCGCAGGATCTGTCCGCTGCCCGCGACCTTGCGTTGCACGCCGTAGCCGCCCGACCACGCCAGCCCGGCGATGTGCAGGAACTGGCCGGTCGCGTAGATGTAGGCCTGCCAGCTCGCGAGCCCGGGTCGCGGCGTCGCGAAACCGAGCCTGGGCAGCAGGAAATAGGTCAGACCCATGAATGCCAGCGTCACGCCGACGATGGAACCGTGGTAGTGCGCAGGAATCACGACGTTGGCGCCCTGGATCAGGAATCCCAGCAGGCCGCCGGTGGCGAACAGGAACAGCGAACAGAGCAGCGATGCGGCGAGCGGGCCGCGCTTCACGAGGTTGCGCCGCCCGATCCACACGCCGGCCACCACGGCCAGTCCCAGCGGCAGCATCGCGAGGTGGCCCCATTTCATCAGTTGCGTGAACGCGATGATCTGGCCGGCGCTGCCGACGGGGTGCTGGACGTAGATGCCCGGCGCGAGAAAAGCCGGCGCGGCGGCGAGCAGGAACAGACCGGAAGTCGTTCGCGGCCGCAATCCGATCGGAGCGCCGCAGGCTTGCGCGAGCAGGATCCACGCCAGCGCGGCGAGCAGTGCGTGCGTGAACTGCAGCACGTGACCGCCGCCCCAGAACAGCGTCTCGAAGTAGCTCTGGCCCTGGATACCGGCAGGCATGCCCAACCACGACCCGGTGAACGAGACGAGCGCGATCGCGGCCACCAGTGCTCCCAGGAAAGCTCCCGTGCGCAACGCGGCCGCAGCGTCGGCCGTCGCGGCCGCGCATCGGATGCTCGCGAGCGCGCGCACGGCCATCAGCGCGAATCCTGCGCCCAGCAGTGTCAGGCCGACGAAGAACGCCGGCTGACGCAGCACCGGGATGTAATTGTTCATCAGCGGATTGCCTTGCGCGGCAAACGGTGCGGCGATCAACACGAGGGTGCCGGCGAGGCAGCACGCCCACGCCGTCCAGCCGAGCGCTGCGGCGCGCTGCGAACCCGCCACGCTCCACAGCACGCCGGCGAAGGCGAGAAACCAGACCAGCACCGACAGATCGACGTGGATGACCAGCGCCGTGTGGAAGAAGTCGGGCCACGGGATGACGGCCTGCAGGGCCGGAGTGCGCGAGGCCACGAGCAGGATCGCCAGCAGACCCGATCCGATCAGCGCGGTCACGCCCAGACTCAGCCATGCCGCAGCCAGTCTTGCGGGCGTTTGCGCGATGGGGGGAAGATCGTATCGGGGTCGGGTCATTTCGAAGCCTGTCGCAAGGTGTCGGATTGGCGCGCATTGTGGCATTGTGTGCAGCCTCGCGCATGAACGGGCGATTGCCGCGCGCTCGCGCCGCGTCGGCGTGCGTGCTGCGATGATCGCCGCATCGCGCCGGTTTTCGAAGGGTACGGAGTCTTCATGAAGGCGCTGCTGATCGAGTACCAGAGCGTCGCGCTGCGGCTGCGGCAATACCTGTCGCTGACCAAACCGCGCGTCGTGTCGCTGATCGTGTTCTGCGCCGTGATCGGGATGTTCCTCGCGGCGCCCGACGCCCGTCCCGATCCGGCCACGGTGCTGGCCGCGACGCTGGGCATCGCGCTCACCGCCGGCGCAGCGGCTGCGGTCAACTGCATCGTGGAGAGCCATCTCGATGCGCTGATGGCGCGCACGCGCTCGCGCCCGCTGCCGCGCGGCGAACTCGCGGTTCGCGACGCGCTGCTGTGGTCCGGATTGCTGGGCGGGGCCGGTCTGTCGCTGCTGTACCGGTTCGTCAATCCGCTGACGATGTGGCTGACGCTCGCGACCTTCCTCGGCTACGCCATCGTCTATACGGTGCTGCTGAAGCCGCGCACGCCGCAGAACATCGTCATCGGCGGAGCCTCGGGTGCGATGCCGCCGGTGCTGGGCTGGGCCGCCGTGACCGGCGAGGTGTCGATGGATGCCTGGCTGCTGTTCATGATCATCTTCACCTGGACGCCGCCGCACTTCTGGTCGCTCGCGCTGTACCGTACCGAAGACTACGCGCGCGCGGGCTTTCCGATGCTGCCGGTCACGCACGGACCGGCCTACACGAGGCTCGCGATCCTGCTGTACACTTGCCTGCTGTTCGTCGTCGCGCTGCTGCCGTTTGCCACCGGCATGAGCGGGCGGCTCTACCTTTTTTCGGCGCTCGGCCTGAACGGCGCCTTCCTCGCCCATGCCATTTTGCTCTGCACGCGCTACAGCGACCGTCTGGCACGGCGCACCTTTCGCTTCTCGATCCTGTATCTGGCGGCGATCTTCGCGACACTGCTGGTCGATCATACGTTGCGCGGCTAGGCGGATCGCGCCGGCGACGCTCGCGCTGGCGCTCGCGGCCTGTTCGCCCGAGCCGGTGCGCTTTCATGCGACCGACATCACCGGCGCCGACTACGCGAAGGATTTCGCGCTCACCGACCATACCGGAAAGGCGCGCACGCTGGCCGATTATCGCGGCAAGGTGGTCAGCGTGTTCTTCGGCTACACGCACTGCCCGGACGTATGCCCGACCAGCCTCTCGACGATGAAGCAGGTGCTCGGGCTGCTCGGCGCGGATGCCGCGCGGGTGCAGGTGCTGTTCGTCACCGTCGATCCGCAACGCGACACACCCGAGCTGCTCGCGCAGTACGTGCCCGCATTCGATCCGTCCTTCGTCGGACTGTATGCGGACCCCGACACGACTGCGCACGTCGCGAAGGACTTCAAGGTGTTCTACCAGAAACAGCCCGGCGCGTCGCCCGATGCCTACACCGTCGATCACTCGGCCGGAACCTATGTGTATGACCCGCAGGGCCGGCTGCGGCTGTACGTGCGCCATGGCGAAGCTGCGGCCAACATCGCCGCCGACCTGCGCGCACTGCTCGAGGGCAAATGAGTACGCTGGCGCGCGCGCTGCTGCGCGGGCTCAGGGACCGCGGCGCGGCGCAGATCTTCGGTATCCCCGGCGACTTCGCGCTGCCCTTCTTCAAGGCGATCGAGGAATCGGGCATCCTGCCGCTGTACACGCTCTCGCATGAGCCGGCGGTGGGCTTCGCGGCAGATGCCGCGGCGCGATTGCGCAGCGGCCTCGGCGTGGCCGCGGTGACCTACGGCGCCGGCGCGCTGAACATGGTCAATGCGGTCGCCGCCGCGTTTGCCGAGAAGAGCCCGGTAGTGGTGATCTCCGGCGCACCCGGAACGGGCGAGGCGCACGCCGGCCTGCTGCTGCATCATCAGGCGAGGACGCTCGACTCCCAGTACCGCATCTACGCCGAAATCACCTGCGATCAGGCGCGCCTGGACGATGCCACGCGGGCGCCGGCGGACATCGCCCGCGTGCTCGACCGCTGTCTCAACCGCAGTCAGCCGGTCTATCTCGAGTTTCCGCGCGACCGGGTCGATGCGGCGTGCGAGCCCGTTCCCGGCGCTGCGGCGCGTGAAGTCGATCGGGAAGCGCTGGAGGCGTGCGTCGAGGACATCCTCGGGCGCCTCGCGAAAGCCCGCTCGCCGGTGCTGATGGTCGGTGTCGAGGTCCGGCGATACGGACTCGAAGCGCAGGTCGCGCAACTGGCCAGGCGGCTCGGCTTGCCGGTCGTCACCAGCATGCTCGGGCGCGGCCTGCTCGCCGACACCGATCCGCCGGCGCTCGGCACGTATCTGGGGATCGCCGGCCACGCCGAGATCACCGAACTGGTCGAGAATTCCGACGCCCTGCTGCTGCTCGGCGTGATTCTCTCCGACACGAATTTCGGCGTCTCGGCCCGACAGATCGATCTGCGGCGGACGGTCCGCGCGCTCGACGATCGCGTCATCCTCGGACACCACATCTACCCCGACATTCCCCTTTCCGGGCTGGTGAGCCGGATGCTGGAGCGCGCCCCGCACCGATCCGCCGTCGTCGCGCGCCCCGAGGACCGCTACCCGCACGGCCTCGTCGCAGACGATGCGCCGATCGCGCCCGACGACATCGCGGCCGCCGTCAATGACCTGATGGCGGAATTCGGCCGGTTCCCGATCGCGGCCGACATGGGCGATTGCCTGTTCACCGCGATGGACATCGAGCACACCGCGCTCGTTGCGCCGGGTTACTACGCCACGATGGGCTTCGGCGTGCCGGCCGGACTGGGATTGCAGGCGGCATCCGGCCAGCGGCCCCTGGTTCTGGTCGGCGACGGGGCTTTCCAGATGACCGGTTGGGAGCTGGGCAACTGCCGGCGCTACGGTTGGGATCCGATCGTGCTGGTGTTCAACAATTCGAGCTGGGAGATGCTGCGGACCTTTCAGCCCGGATCCGGCTTCAACGATCTGTCCGACTGGCATTTCGCGGACATGGCCGCGGGGCTGGGAGGCGAGGGCGTGCGCGTGAGCACGCGGCGCGAACTGCAACGGGCACTGCGCGAGGCGGTGGCTCGCCGCGGTCGCTTCCAGTTGATCGAAGCGATGATTCCGCGCGGCGTGCTGTCCGCGACCCTCGAGCGCTTCGTCGCCGGCGTGAAACGGTTGTCTGCGGCACGCTGACCGGGCGGGGGCGATGCAATCGATGTGCCGAGAAGAAACACTGATTGGTCACGTCGCGCGCATCGCGTTACCGTTCGCCGTCCGATCAACGGTGACGAGCGAACGATGCGAGCGATATCGAGAACCGGTCTGGCGGCGGCGGTGGCGCTGATGTCGGCGGGCGTCTCCGCGGCGCCCGTGCTGATGTCGGCCGATTGGGCGAAGCAGGCCTGCGAGGCCTGGAACCAGGATCCGGTGCTGACGGAAAAGCTCGTCGAGTCGGGATGGATCGCGAACGACAAGGGCCGTGGCTACAAGGTCATGCATGTCTATCGCACGGATTGCGCCGAGGCCCCGCGCATCGAGCTGCGCATCGCCAAACAGGATAACAAGGCGATGTGCGTCTACGGCGGGGCGATCGAGAAATCGGCGCTCGATCCCGATGTCGATTACCTGATGCATGCGACCACCGCGCGCTGGACCGAGATGGGCAAGGGCGAATACGGGCCCATGCGGGCGATGATGTTCGGGCGGCTCGAGTTCGCCGGCCCCAAGCTGGAAGCCATGAGGAACATGCCGCCGTTCGAGAACTTCCTGCTGCTGGTGGGCAAGGTGCGCTCCGACGGCTCGACCTGCCCGAAATAGCTCGGGCGAGCGACGGGCTCACCGACCAACGGGCAGCTTCGGCTGCCCGTTTCGATTCGTGCGCCCGCAACGGCGCGCCCACGGACAGGGGCAGGCCATTCGTTCGCCCGACCAGGGGAAGAGTCCGCCGAACCGGCGACCCCGGTGTGCCCGACGAACCGCCGGGTACGCCCCCGCCTGCGCGACGGGGTGACACGGCTACCGGGGTATTCCGTCCGCCGAGCGAAATCTCGCTGTAAGAATGCGGCGCGCCGGCCGACCAACGATGAACCATGACCGACCCGGCAGCGGCGCGAGCGCGTTCGCGGTCGGGTTGCGCAGCCGCAGGGCGGATCGGAACGTCGAAGCAGCCGGCCGTTCTTACGGTGCACCGTGGTGGATGTAGCCCCGAGCGATACAACCCGACCCCGACGTTTGGAGGAAAATGACCATGAGCAAACTGACGAAATCCGCCGCGCTCGCGCTGGCTGGTGCACTCTCCCTCGCGCTGAGCGCTCCCGCCGCCTTCGCGGCCAACCCGTGCAACCCATGTGCTCCGAAAGCCCAGAACCCGTGCGGCGCCAAGAATCCTTGCGCCGCGAAAGCGCACAAAGCGAAAAAGGCGAAGATGATGAATCCCTGCGCCGCGGGCAATCCCTGCTCGGCCAAGAATCCCTGCGCGGCCAAGAAGTAATCCGGCGGCCGGGCGCGGCGGCATGCCGCGCCGCCGCCTTTTTCGCAGTCACGCTGGCTGCGCTCTGGATCGGATACGTCAGCGCCTCGGGGCGCAGCCCTTTTCTCGATCGCCACTGGGCACGACCGCTCGCGGCGCAGGGACAGGCACCGGCGGCCTTCAGCGCTGCCGAGGCGGACCTGAGTCCGGTGGCATGCGGCGCCTGTCACGTCGCGCAGTTCGAAGGCTGGCGCAACAGCCTGCATGCGCGGGCGATGGGCCCGGGTGTGCTCGGGCAGTTGCTCGATCTCGATGCTGCCGCGATGGACGAACACCAGGACTGCCTGCGCTGTCATGGCCCGCTGGCCGAGCAGGCGCGCGATCTGTCGCGCGCGATCCGCGGCCGCAGCCGCGGCTCGCATGAATGGGGACTGAGCTGCGCCGGCTGCCACGTGCGCGGCCAGGTGCGCTACGGCCCGCCGCGGCGCGACGGATCGGTGGCCGACCCGGCAACGCCGCTGCCGCACGGCGGCTGGGCGGCGGCGCGCGAGTTCGAGGACTCGCGGTTTTGCGCCGCCTGTCATCAGTTCGAAGCCGACGGCTATGCGCTGAACGGAAAGCTGCTGGAGAACACCTACGAGGAGTGGCGCGCGAGCCGCCATGCGCGCGAGGGACGCAACTGCCAGAGCTGCCACATGCCCGACCGGGCTCACCTGTGGCGTGGCATCCATGATCCGAAGATGGTTCGTGCGGGGGTGACGATCCGGGCGGGCGAGGCGCGGGTGGCCGCCGGGCGGGTCGGCGCGTCGCTCGCCGTCGAGAACACCGGTACGGGACATGCCTTTCCGACCTACGTGACCCCGAGGGTCGTCGTGGAAATGTTCCAGGAGGACGCCGCCGGCCGGCCCATCGCGCGCACGAAGCGCGCGCAGGCGATCGAGCGCCGGGTCAGCCCGGATCTCGCACGCGAGGTCTCCGACACACGCCTGCCGCCGGACGGGAAAATGTCCCTGTCCTACGACCTGCCGGTCGAGCGCGCCGCGGCGGCCCTGGTGTATCGGGTGCGCGTCGAGCCGGATGCCTTCTATGTCGGCGTGTATCGCGACGCGCTGTCTCGCCGCTCGACGCGGGCGGGCCGCGCCCTGCTGCGGCGCGCGCTGGCGACGGCACGTGCGTCCGGCTACACCCTGTTCGAGCAACGCGCGGCGTTGCGCAGTACGACAAAGGAGTCGCGATGAATTCATCGTCCTCGATCGCGGTCGGCGCACTGTGGCTCGCCACGCTCGCTTCGGCGCCGGCGGCCGGTGCGGCGTCCCCCCAGGTCGTCACGCTGACCCAGGTGCCCTGCCAGTTTCTCGAAAGCGAGAACGGAGCCGATCGGGGTTTTCGCAGCAAGCGTGCCGCGGACTGCGAGGCGGTCAATGCACGCACGTCGGACGAGCGACTGGCGAAGGCGAAGGTGCTGAGGCTCAGGCCCGGTCGGACGGTCTTTCGCGTCGCCAACCGGAACGTCCCCTATGAGCTCGGGTTCTGGCTGCGCGGCGACGGCGTCATCAATCGCGCGCGTCTGCCCAGCGTATCGGGCGGTGGCCTCATGATCGGAAAGACCCGGGACTACGAAGTCGATCTGAAACCGGGCGAGTATGTGTATTCCTGTCCGCTCAATCCCACGCCGGATTACCGGCTGGTGGTCGAGCAGTGATCATCGTTTGCTCACTCGAGGAGGATCGCATGAAAAAGTTCGTCGCCGGCGCAATCCGGATCCTGTTCCTGTCGCTGACGTTGGCGGCCGGGAGCGTCGCAGCGGCGTATCCGCCGGGCCTGCGCACGCTTTCCTCGCCGCACTCGTTCGATACGCTGGTGGGCCGGCTGGAGAAGTCGATCGCCGCCCACAAGATGGGGCTGGTGGCGCAGGCGAGCGCGAGTCGCGGTGCCGCCGGGCGCGGCGTCCGGATCGCGGGCAACGCGGTGCTGATGGTGTTCCGCAACGACTATGCGGTTCGCATGCTGGCGGCGAGCGTGCCGGCGGGCATCGAGGCGCCCCTGCGGCTGTACGTGACCGAGAACGCCGACGGCACGGCGGGCATCTCGTACCAGCCGCCGAGCGCGGTGTTCGCGCCCTACGGGGTCGCCGACCTGGACGCGATGGCGAAGGAGCTCGACCCGGTCATCGAGGCCATCGTGCGCGATGCGATCGCGCGCTAGCGCGCCCGGCCCGCTGCTCCCGGCGGCCGCAGGAGGCCCGCTGCCGGTCGTTGCCGCGCTTGCGACGATCGCCGTGATGGCGGCCCTCACCGCGACGCGCGGCACGGTGCGCCACGCCGGGCTGCTCGCGCTCGGCGTGGCCCTCGGCGTGACGCTGTATCACTCCGGCTTCGGCTTCACGTCGGCCTACCGCAGGCTGATCGTCGAGCGCGATGTCGGTGGCATCCGCGCCCAGTTGCTGATGCTGGCGGTGGCGAGCGTGCTGTTCGCGCCGGCGCTCGCTGCCGGCGGGGCGTTCGGGCTGGCGGTCGTGCCCGCGGCGGCGCCCGCCGGCGTCTCGGTGGCGGCCGGCGCCTTCCTGTTCGGCATCGGCATGCAGCTCGGAAACGGATGCGGTTCGGGGACCCTCTACGCGCTCGGAGGCGGCAGCCTGCGCATGGCGCTGACGCTGGCGGCGTTCGTGGCCGGTTCCTTCGTCGCGAGCCTGCACATGAGTTTCTGGCAGTCGCTGCCGGCGGCGGATGCCGCGACGCTCGGCAGCCGCATCGGCTGGCCGGCTGCCGTGGCGCTCCAGCTCGCGCTGCTTGCGGCGCTGGCGGCCGCCTGCGCGCGCTGGGGGCGAGCCGCGCAAGGCTCCGTGACGCGTGCACACCGGCTCGTTCGCGGGCCCTGGCCGCTGATGGCCGGCGGCCTGGCGCTGGCCGTGTTGAACCTCGCGACGCTGCTCGCGGCGGGTCATCCGTGGACGATCACCTGGGCATACACGCTGTGGGGTGCCAAGGCGGCGAAATAAAAAGGCTGGGATCCGGACTCGAGTCCGTTCTGGACCGCCGATTTCCAGCGGGACGCTCTGGAGCGCAGCGTGCTGACGGATACGGTTTCGGTGATGGACATCGGCATCCTGCTCGGGGCCTGGCTCGCGGCGGCGCTCGCCGGACGCTTCGTCGCAAACCTGAGCGCACGGCCGCGCGGGCTCGCCGCGGCGCTCGTCGGCGGACTGGCGATGGGCTACGGCGCGCGCATCGCCTATGGCTGCAACGTCGGCGCGTTCTTTTCGGGAGTCGCCTCGACCAGCCTGCACGGCTGGCTGTGGATACTCGCCGCGCTGCCCGGCTGCTGGGTCGGGATCCGGCTGCGTCCGCGCTTCGGCCTGCCGGTTCCGTGAGTCAGGCGGCACGCCGCCGGGCGAGAAGGATCCGGAGCGCGAGTGCGGCGATCGCCACGAAGCAGATCAGCGCCCACTCCGGGATCGACAGACCGAGGAACAGCCACTTGACCTCGGCGCAGTCGCCACTGCCCTTGAAGATCATCGGCAACGCCTGGCTCAGCGGAAAGCTCTCGAGCATGTAGTCGAGATCGGCGCCGCACGACAGCGTCCTGGGCGGATTGTGCTGGAGCCAGATCTGGCGCGCGGCCACTCCTGCGCCCGCCATCGCGCTGGCGAGCACCAGCACCGCATAGACCGCGCGGCCCCAGCCCGAGGGATTGTGCAGCGCCGCGAGCAATGCGATCAGCCCCGCGGACACGAAAGCGATGCGCTGCAGGATGCACAGCGGGCACGGCTCGAGCCCCTGGTAGTGCTGGAGGAACAGGCCGAAACCGAGCAGGCCGGCACAGCCGAGTGCCACGGCGGAGAACATCAGTCGGGGGCGGTTGAACATGATCCGGTTCGCGATTCGCTGAAGGTCGCGATTCTAGCTGGAAGTGGCAATCGGTACCGGGTAAGCTGTCGGCCCGCCCCGACATCGACAGGAGGATACGGCATGGAAATCGGATTCATCGGACTTGGACTGATGGGGCGCCCGATGGCGCTCAATCTGGCGAAGGCGGGTCATCACCTGCATCTGTGGGCACGGCGCGCCGCTGCGCTCGAACCGTTCAAGGATACCGGCGCGCGCACCCATGCGAGCCCGGCCGAGGTGGCGCGTCACGCTCAGGTCGTATTGACCTGCGTGGCCGACGCGCCCGACGTGGAGCAGGTGTGCCTCGCGGCGGGCGGCATCGCCGAATCGGGCAAGCGCGGGCTCATCGTTTCCGATTCGAGCACCATCGCGCCGGCGGCGGCCCGTCACATCGGCGAGCGGCTTTCCGCGCAGGGCATCGTGTTCCTCGATGCGCCGGTGTCCGGCGGGGCGGTCGGAGCCGTCAACGCGACGCTGACCTTCATGGTCGGCGGCGACGCCGCAGCCTTCGAGACGGTTCGCCCGCTCTACGAGAAGATGGGCAAGTCGGTCACGCATGTCGGGGCGAGCGGTGCCGGGCAGGTGGCGAAGGCGTGCAACCAGATCGTCGTCGCGATCACGATGGAGGCGGTGGCCGAGGCGCTGACGTTCGCGAAGAAATCCGGCGTCGATGGTGCCAAGGTGCGTGCGGCGCTTCTCGGCGGGTTCGCCTACAGCAGGATCCTCGAACACCATGGCGGCAAGATGCTCGAACGCGACTGGAAGCCGGGCTTCAAGGCGTGGATGCAGCAGAAGGACCTGCGCATCGTGCTGCAGAGCGCGCACGAGCTCGGCCTCGCGCTGCCGGGCGCCGCGGCCGTGGCCCAGATGTTCAATGCAATGGTCGGATGCGGTCTCGGGGAAGAGGACAACATGGCGGTCGTCAAGCTGGTCGAGCGGCTCGGCGGCATCGCGCAATGAAGCTGGGCTTCATCGGCCTGGGCGTCATGGGGCGCCCGATGGCGCTGAACCTCGTGCGCGCCGGACACGAGCTGTCCGTCTATGCCAGGCGTGCGCAGGCGGCGCAGCCGCTGCTCGATGCGGGCGCCCGCTGCTGCCCCAGTCCGGCGGAAGTCGCGGCCGCGGCGCAGGTGATCTTTGCGATGGTCACCACCGGGGACGACGTCGAGGACATCGCGTTCGGGCAGCGCGGCATCCTCGAGGGTGCGCGTCCCGGCAGTGTGCTCGTCGTCACCAGCACGATCGCACCGGCGCAGGCGCGAGCGATCGGCGAGCGTCTGGCCGCGCACGGTATCGAGATGCTGGACGCGCCGGTTTCCGGCGGCGAGCGCGGCGCGATCGAGGCGAGCCTGGCGATCATGGTCGGGGGAAAGGCCGAGGTGCTCGATCGTGTGCGTCCGCTGCTCGATGCGCTCGGCAAGACCGTCGTGCACGTCGGTGCGACCGGCGCCGGGCAGGTCGCGAAGGCGTGCAACCAGATGATCATGGTCGCGTGCATCGAAGCGTGCGCCGAGGCGATGGCTCTCGCCGCGCGCAGCGGCGTCGATCCGGGCCGGGTGCGTCAGGCGCTGTCGGGCGGATCGGCTGCGAGCCGCGTGCTCGATTTCTTCGGCACGAAGATGGTCGAGCGCGATTTCGCCGCGGGCGTGCAGGCGCGGTTGCACCACAAGGACTTCGGCATCCTGATGAACGAGGCCGTCCATCTGGGCACGCCGCTGCCGGTCGTCGCGCAGGTCTGGCAGCAGCTGAACGCGCTGATGGCGCATGGCTGGGGCCGCGACGATACGTCCAGCCTGCTGCGCGTGCTCGAGGGTCTCGCTCAGCCCTGCGGCTGCCCGTAAGCCGAGAATTTCTCCAGTACGCGCGCCATCTCGTCCGGTCCGAGCAGCACCGGCCGGCCGAGCTGGCACGCCCTCCAGTACTGCTCGCACAGCGCCTCGAGTTCGACGGCCAGCTCGAGCGCGTGGCGCAGGTCACGGCCGAAAACCAGCATGCCGTGGTTGGCGAGCAGGCAGGCGCGGCGGCCCTCGATCGCCGCGATCGCGTTGTCGGACAACTCCTGCGTGCCGAAGGTCGCATAGGCGGCGCAGCGCACGTCCCGCCCGCCGAAGCGCGCGATCATGTAGTGGAAGGGCGGGATGTCGCGGCGCAGGCAGGCGAGCGCGGTCGCGAACGGCGAATGGGCATGCACGATGGCGCCGGCTTCCGGGCGGCGCGCATAGACGTCGCGGTGGAAGCGCCACTCGGACGAGGGTGCGCGCGCGCCGCGCGCGCTGCCATCCATCGCCATCGCGACGACATCGGATGCGACGAGATCCTCGTACGCCATTCCGGTCGGCGTGACGAGGAAGCGCTCGCCGCAGCGCGCGCTGACGTTGCCGGCGGCGCCGCGGTTGACGCCGCGCGCATTCATGGCCCGCGCCGTGGCGATGATCGCCTCGCGCAGCGCTCGTTCGCTCACTGGCGCTCCGGAAACAGCCCGCGCAGAGCCTGCGGTGCGGCGAGGCCTCGCTCGCAGACGATGCCGGTGACGAGCCTCGCCGGAGTCACGTCGAAGGCCGGGTTGGCGACCGGCGTTTCGCCGCCGACCAGATCGATGCGCGCGATCGCGCCGTGTTCATCGAGGCCGCCGACGCTGCGCACTTCGCCGCCGCAGCGCTCCTCGATCGGGATGTCCGCGCCGCTCGCGCTGTTCCAGTCGATCGTCGACGCGGGTGCGGCGACGTGGAAGGGAATGCCGTTGTCTTTCGCCGCGAGCGCCTTCAGGTAGGTGCCGATCTTGTTCGCGGCATCTCCGTTGGCGGCGATGCGGTCGGCGCCGACGAGAACGAGATCGACCTCGCCGCGGCGCATCAGGTGGCCGGCCGCGTTGTCCGCGATCAGCGTGTGGGGGACACCGGCCTCGGCGAGCTCCCATGCGCTGAGCAGGCCCTGGTTGCGCGGGCGCGTCTCGGAAACGAAGACGTGAACGCCGATCCCCGCCTGTTTCGCCGCATAGACCGGTGCGAGCGCGGTGCCCCAGCCGGCGGTGGCGAGCGCGCCGGCGTTGCAGTGGGTCATGACATGGACCGGCCGGCCTTTCGCCGCGGCGATCCGCTCGATCAGCGCCAGCCCGTGCCGGCCGATCGCGCGGTTGGCGGCGACGTCCTGTGCGGCGATGGCGCGCGCTTCGGCCCAGGCGGCGGCACGGCGCGAGTGCGGCGGCAGCGGCATCAGCCGGGCTTTCATGCGTGCGAGCGCCCAGTTCAGGTTGATCGCGGTGGGGCGGCTCGCGGCGAGCGCGGCACAGGCCGATTCGAGCGCCTCGTCGCCCGGGTCCTCGGCAATCGCGAGCGCGACGCCGTAGGCCGCGGTGACGCCGATCAGCGGTGCGCCGCGCACCTGCATGTCGCGGATGGCCCGCGCGGCCTCGTGCAGCGTGGCGAGCCGGCGATGCACGCGCCGGTGCGGCAGCAGCGTCTGATCGAGGATGACGACGCCATCGGCCTCCTCGAAGATCGTCCGCAGGGATTCGATGCTCATGTCGCGGGCATTCTACCCGCGGGCCGGCTCAGGAGAACCATGACAGGAAGGCGGCTGCGCACAGCGCGATGGCGGCCAGCGCGACAAGTGCGCTCCAGGCGAGCGTGCGGCGCGGCTCGCTCCAGCGCTCGCCGAACGCCAGCACGGATGCGCTCGCTCCGAAACCGGTCGCCGCACAGCCCATCTTCAGTGCCAGCGCGGCCAGCGCGATTCCATGGATGTCCGGGAACTGCCCGTATGCGGCATGGCTGATCGCCCCGAACAGCGCGCCGCTCGCCGCCTGGGTCGCCCATCCGGCGAGCACCAGCCACGCCAGCGTCCGCCGCCGATCGGAGCGCTGCACGAACCAGCGGGCGGCCGCGGCACCGCCGGTGACCGCTACGGCGCCGAAGTTGTGGAGGATCTGGGTGAGGGCATAGGCGAGGTTCTGCGGATCCATGTCCGCGCGCGGCTCACTCGACCCGGACCTTCACGCACTGTTCGACGCCGATCGGCGTGTGGTTCTTGTCGACGACCTTGATGCACATGCTGCGGTTGCCGGGCGCGAGGGTGTCGAGTGCGCGGCTGCCCTTCAACTGGCGCAGCACGGCAGTCTCCTTGCCGTCGAGGTACAGGTGCACGTGGTCGCCCTTCGGTCCGGGCACGACCTCGTAGGTGATCCGGTTCTGCGCCATCGAGTCGAGCTTCGACCCCTCGGCGGGCGAGAGGATCTTCACCGACGCCTGCTGTGCGATCGCCGCCGTGGCGAAGCCCAGGCTGACGAGCACGGCGGCCTTGCGCAGTGCATCCATATGTTCCTCCATCGTGGTTGGTTTCGGCTTCGAATATAGCACCTCAGCGCGATCGTGCCGTCGCAATCGCCGGGCGGGCGTGGACGCGGCATCCGTGGCTGCGGCACAATTCGCCCATGCCACATTGTCCCGTCCGCATCGCTTCGCGCCTGCCGCGCGTGGGCACGACGATCTTCACCGTGATGTCGCGGCTCGCCGCCGAGCACGGTGCCATCAACCTGTCGCAGGGTTACCCGGATTTCTCCGCACCGCAGTGCCTGTTCGATCTGGTCGCGAAACACATGGGCGCGGGGCACAACCAGTACGCGCCGATGGCCGGCGCACTGCCGCTCAGAGAGGCGATCGCCGAAAAGGTATCCGCGCTCTACGGGCTCGGCTACGACGTGGAAACGGAGATCACCGTCACCGCGGGCGCGACGCAGGCGATCTTCAGCGCGATCGCGGCGATGGTGCGCCCCGGCGACGAGGTCATCGTGTTCGAGCCGGTCTACGACTCGTATGTCCCGTCGATCGAGCTGAACGGCGGCACGGCGGTCGCCGCGCGGCTCGCCTTTCCGGGCTACCGCCCGGACTGGGACGAGGTTCGCGCGCTGGTCACGCCGCGCACCCGGATGATCGTCATCAACACGCCTCACAATCCGAGCGGGGCGGTGTGGGAGGAATGCGACCTTCGCGCGCTCGAGCGACTGGTGAGCGGAACGGACATCGCCATCGTGTCCGACGAGGTCTACGAGCACATCGTCTTCGACGGCCGGCGGCACGAGAGCGTCGTGCGCTATCCTGGGCTGGCCGAGCGTTCCTTCGTCGTGTCGTCGTTCGGCAAGACCTACCATGTGACCGGCTGGAAAGTCGCATACTGCCTGGCACCGCGGGAGCTGATGACCGAGTTCCGCAAGGCGCACCAGTTCATCACCTTCTGCGTGAACCATCCGGTGCAGCTCGCGCTGGCCGAATACATGAAGGACAGCGAACGCTACCTCGGCCTGGCGCGGTTCTACCAGGCCAAGCGCGATTTCTTCCGGGCGCAACTCGAGGACTCCCGCTTCGAGCTGCTGCCCTGTTCGGGCACCTATTTCCAGTCGGCGCGCTACGGCGCGATCACCGACGAGCCCGACACCGCCTTCGCCGAACGGATGACGAAGGAGATCGGCGTCGCGTCGATCCCGGTGTCGGTGTTCTACGCCGGGGCGCGCGACGACAAGGTCCTGCGCTTCTGCTTCGCCAAGAACGAGGAAACGCTGGCGAGGGCCGGCGAACGCTTGCGAAGCGTGTAGCCGTTCACGCGGGGGCGCTCAAGTCCCGCCGATCGATGCCGTAACGACCGGTGATGCAGGTGCGGGTGCCGGCATCACCGTGCGGCAAGTCGGGCCGTTGACCGAAAAACAACAAATTTCGACGGAGAGTGCGTTGCGTTACACACAGACGAAAGAGGAAAGTGGCGAGCTGTTGCGTCTGGCCATCCCGCGGATGGCCAAACATCCGGCGGCGTTCAGTCCGATCAATTACGCGGTATGGTACGAATATCTGGCCGGCATCAATCAGGAACTCGCGCAGGCGTTCGACCGGCTGGAGGCCGAGCACCGTCCGATCGATGACGCCGAGATCGCGCGGATGTACCGGACACACATCGAGGGGCCTCAGGCGGCGGTCGTCAGCCGGCTCGAATCCGGATTCGATGCGATCCTGAAGGAACTCGGCGCCTGCGCGACCGAGTTCGGCTCCCGCGCGAACCGCTACGACGATTCGCTGGGCGAGGCCGGGCGCGCGCTCGACGGGAGCCGGGATCCGGCGGCCCTCGCGGCGCTGATCCACCGGCTGAAGGACGAGACGCGGTCGATGCGGGAATCGGTCGCCACGATGGATTCCAGGCTGGAGGCCTCGCGCGGCGAAATGGACAGGCTGCGCGAGAAACTCGCGACCGCGCGCGAGGAGGCGATCACGGATGCGCTGACGGGGCTCAAGAACCGGCGCGGCTTCGACCTCGCGGCCGCCGAAGCGCTGAGCGGGGCCGATCCCTGCTCGATGATCGCCGTCGACATCGACCACTTCAAGCAGGTCAATGATACCTACGGGCACCTGTTCGGCGACAAGGTCATCCGCTCGGTCGGCCAGATCCTGGCCGGCTGTGCCCGCGAGAAGGACGTGGCGGCGCGCACCGGCGGAGAGGAGTTCGCGCTGCTGCTGGCGGCCACGCCGCTGCCTGAGGCGGAGGCTCTCGCCGAGCGCATCCGCCGCCGCGTCGAGCAGGGCAGGATCCGGCGCATCTCCGGCGGCGAGAGCGTGGGCGGCATCACCGTGTCGCTCGGTGCGGCCCAGCGGCTGGAGGACGAATCGGTCGAAACGCTGATGAACCGGGCCGATCAGGCCCTGTACGCATCCAAGCGCGGTGGCAGGAACCGCGTCACCGTGGACCGCGCGGCCGCCTGAGCGCGCTGCGCGCCGGATTCCCAGCGGATCAGGCAGAAACGCGGCGCTTGTATTCGCCCGACGCGGTGTCGACCTCTATGCGGTCGCCGATCTCGCAGAACAGCGGTACCTGGACCTCGAAGCCGGAGCCGATCGTGGCCGGCTTCAGCACTTTTCCCGACGTGTCGCCCTTGACTCCCGGCTCCGTGTAGCTGATCTCGCGCACCACGGAGGCCGGCAGCGCGACCGAAATGGCGCGCCCGTTGTAGAACACCACTTCGCAGGCCAGCCCTTCCTCGAGGAAATTCAGCGCGTCGCCCATGCAGTCCTTCTCGACCTCGTACTGATTGTATTCGTCGTCCATGAACACGTACATCGGGTCGGCGAAATACGAGTACTTGACCTCCTTGCGATCGAGGATGAGGTCCTCGATCTTCTCGTCGGCCTTGAACACCGACTCGGTCGGCGAGCCGGTCAGAAGGTTCTTCATCTTCATGCGCACGACCGCCGCATTGCGGCCGCCGCGGTTGTATTCCGTGCGCAGCAGGACCATCGGATCCTTGCCGAGCAGGATGACGTTTCCGGGACGCAGTTCCTGTGCCTGTTTCATGGTCGACCTCTACGGATGTCCGAAATGAAAAGCCGGGAATTATAAGAGTTCCGCCACGTACGCGACAAGGTTTTTCGCGAGATCACCCGGCCGCGCGATCCGCTGCACCCACGCCTGGCCGTGCGCTGCGAGCACGGCCCGCCGCCGCCAGAACTCCGGCCACGCCCCGGCCGGTTTTCGCCCCTCGTTCCACTCGCGCCAAAGGCCGGCGGCCGCGGCCGCCGCAGCCGGTTCCAGGCCGTCGCAGAACAGCGCGAGAAACGCCTCCAGCTTGTGCAGATGTGCCCCGTCCGCCTGCGGATACGCCTGCCATACGAACGGCCTCGCGGCCCACTGGGCGCGTACGAACGAGTCCTCGCCGCGCACGAAGTTGACCGCGCACGCCCAAAGCAGTTCGTCATAACGGTCCTGGTCGAGAAAGGGGATCGGCCACAGTTCCAGGCGCCCGCGTCGCAGCGGCTTCGGCGCCCCCGCCGGCAGCCCCGCGAGCGGCAGTAGCCCCGGCGCCTGGGGAACGATCGCACGAATCGGCACCGGCCCGCTCGACCAGCCATCGAGCAGATCGCCGATCGGTGCACCGGGATAGCCGAACAGCGAGACGGTGATCTGCCCGGGTGCGGCGTCCGGCAGGCCGAGGCCGCGCCAGAATTCGCACTGCATCGAGGCGCTCGCCTGGAAGCCGTCGCGCCGCTCGAACAGGTCGGCCTCGCGCAGCAGGCCGCCGGTGCCAACGGCGAAGCCGGGGAAGAAGAAATGCGTCGTGAGGGGCAATCTGGGGTGAGGGGAGGGCAGCCGGTGGCATCCCGGCACCCATTTCTCTGCGCTGAGATGCTCGAGATTGATCCAGGCCGGGGCGGGCCGGGCGCGCGCCATCGCTTCGACGTACCGGTCCGGCAGGCGGCAGCCGAAGGTCTCGATGACGACCGGTGCCGCTAATGTCTCCGGGAAAGGCTCGCTCCAGTGCCTGACGTCCACGCCCTCGATGCGTTGCGCACCCGCCGCAGGGTCGATCGCCGGACACAGCCGGCGAAAGGTCGCGAGGTCATCGACCCACAGCCGGATCGCGAGGCCGTGCTCGCGCGCGAGCTGCCGGGCGAGCCGCCAGCTCACCGCGATATCGCCGAAATTGTCGACGACCGTGCAGAACAGATCCCAGCGACGCGCGTGCGATTCCATCGATATGACCGGTGCCCCCGGCTGCGATCAGCAGCCGGGAATCCTTCTACTGCGCGGGCCGCTGGCGTCGTCGTGCGGTGCCCGGGTCTCGCCCGTCCGCTCGATCGGTCTCGGCCCTGCGCTGCGTGCGCCCGGCCAGCGGCCCGCTCGCGGCGAACTCCTCACGGCTTCTCAGTCGCAGCCGAACACGATCCGCCACAGTTCGCGCACGCAACGGATGTGCCGCGCGACGGTTTCGCGATCGACCCTCGCAACCGTCGCGCCGTTCAGGCGCAATGCATGCTGCAGGCGGCGGAATTCTCGATAGGCGTCGCCTGCCGCACGGGCCAGGTCGGCCGGAATCAGCCCGAGTCCTCCGGCGCGGGCGAGCAGCGCGATGTTGCCGCGGTTCTCGGTCAGGGCGGCATGCTCGTGCGCGTGGCCCAGCACCAGGTACTGGACGATGAACTCGACATCGATCAGCCCGCCGCGATCGTGCTTCAGATCGAACAGCTCGCTCGAATTGGCGTGGGCGTCCAGCATGCGCGCGCGCATCGCCAGCACTTCCTGGCGGAGCGCGTCGCGGTCGCGCCGCATGCACAGCACTTCCATCCGGATGCGCTCGAAGCGCTGACCCACCGCGCGGTCTCCGGCGGAGAATCTCGCGCGGGTCAGCGCCTGGTGCTCCCACACCCAGGCCGATCGCATCTGATAGTCGCGAAACGAGTCGACCGAGCTCACCAGCAGCCCCGCCTCGCCGTTGGGCCGCAGGCGCAGGTCGGTCTCGAACAGCACGCCCGCCGGCGTGTGGCTCGCGAGCCAGGTGCTGATGCGCTGGGCGAGACGCGCATAGCGCTCGGCGGCTTCCGGCGCGTCGTCGTCGAACAGGAAGATCAGGTCGAGGTCGGAGGCGTAACCCAGTTCCTTCCCGCCGAGCTTGCCATAGCTGATCACCGCGAAGCGGGGTTCGTCGCGATGCCGGTTGCGCAGCTTGCGCCAGACCATCGCGATCGTCAGATCGAGCACGAGGTCGGCCAGTTCGGACAGATGATCGGCGAGCCGTTCCACCGTCAGCAGTCCGGCGACATCCTGCGCGAGCAGCCGGAACACCTGGGCGTGGTGCGCCTCGCGCATGACGTCCATCTGCCGCTCCATGTCCGGTTCCAGATCGTCGAGTCGGGCCGCGAGCTCCGCGCGGAAGGCGGGCCAGTCGTGAGCGGCTTCGAGCAGGCGCGCGTCGAGCAGCTCGTCGAGCAGCACCGGATGGCGGGTCAGGTAGCCTGCCGCCCAGCTCGAGCTTCCCGCCAGCTCGCACACCTTCGCGAGCGCCTGCGGATACTGCTGGAGCAGCGCCAGATACGCGCCGCGCCGGCTGATCGCCTCGATCAGGTCGAGCGTGCGCGCGAGCGTGTCGTCGGGGTTGGAACGGCGGGCCGCTTCCTCGATGACGCGCGGGATCAGCGCATCCACGCGGCAGCGGATGTTGGCCGGCATCTGCAGGTAGCGTGCCGAGCCGCGCAGTCTCGCGAGCCGCCGCGCCGCGACGGCAGGCTCTCGGTAACCGAGGCTGCGCACTCGCTCGGCCGTGGCCTCGTCGTCCGCGGCCGCGGCCCACAATTCGGCGAGCGCGTGACCGCCTGCGCCCGGATCGGCGAACACGGCCTCGAAATGCCGGCTGACCGTGGCGCGGTGATCGTCCAGTTCGGCGGCGAGCGCCGCATAGTCGGCGAAGCCCATGGCCGCCGCGATGAGCGCCCGATCCGCGGGCTCTCCGGGCAGGCTGTGCGTCTGCGCGTCCTCGACGTACTGGAGCCGGTGTTCGAGGCGGCGCAGGAAGCGGTAGGCGGCGGCCAGCTCGCTTGCCGCACCCGGCGAGAGGATGCCGCGCGCGCGCAGGCAGTCGAGCACCTCGAGCGTCGGCCTCGCCTGGAGCGCACGGTCGCGTCCGCCCCGGATGAGCTGGAACACCTGCGCGATGAACTCGATCTCCCGGATCCCGCCCGGGCCGAGCTTGATGTGATCGGTCAGCTCGCGACGCGAGACCTCGCGGCGGATCTGGGCGTGCAGCTCGCGCATTGCATGGAGCGCGCCGAAATCGAGATACTTGCGGAACACGAACGGACGCGCGAGCGCGCCGATCTGGCCCGCCGGATCGCCGGTGATCGGTCGCGCCTTGATCCACGCGTAGCGCTCCCACTCGCGGCCCTGGGTGACGAAATAGTGTTCCAGCATGTCGAGCGAGCAGGCGAGCGGGCCGGAGTCCCCGTTCGGGCGCAGGCGCATGTCGACGCGGAACACGCGGCCTTGCGCGGTGGGTCTGGCCAGCGCATCGACGAGGCGCCTGCCCAGCCGGTTGAAGAACTCGAAGTTCGAGATCGGCGCGGCGCCGTCCGTGTCGCCGTCCTCCGGATAGACGAAGATCAGGTCGATGTCCGAGGACACGTTGAGCTCGCCGCCGCCGAGCTTCCCCATGCCGATGACGATCAGTTGCTGGCGCTGCCCGGAGCGGCTGCGCGGCTGCCCGTGGCGCTCGACCAGCGCTCGTTCGCACACTTCCAGCGCGGTGCGCACGGCGAGCTCCGCGAGCGCGGTCATCGTTTCGGTGACCTCGGCCAGATCGGCCAGACCGGCCAGGTCACGAACGGCGAGCTGGCAGAAGACGCGCCGCCTCAACTCGCGCAGGCGCGCCTCGAAATCGTGCTCGGCGATCGGTGCGGTGCCCAGCCATTCGCGCATCCATGCCAGAGTCATCGGCTGGGCGAGGCTGGTCTCGATCTGCTGCGCCAGCTCCGGATGGCCCTCCAGTTGCCAGGCGACATGACGGCTGAGCCGCGCCGCGCGGCGCAGCGCGTCCGCGCGGTCGGGGAGGCTCGCTTCGGTCATCGCGGACACCGGGCAGGTAGAATGTGAGGCACTCGGGCGGATCGCCGGACGGATGCGTTGCCCGTCGCCGCACCGATTGTAGCAACCCCTTGCCTCGATGCGCGATCAGCCTCTCGAAACCGCCGTCGCCGGCCCCGGCGACCGAAGCACCGGTCCGGTCGCCATCTGGCGCCGGGTCCTTCGCGCGCATGCAAGGCTGGCGGGGGCGCTCGCGTGGTTGCTCCTCGCGTTCTACCTCGCCGGTGCGCTGCTGATCCTCGCCACCCGCCATGTGCTGCTGCCGCGCGCCGATGCGTACCGCGACGACATCGCCGGCATGCTCTCCGATGCGGTCGGCCTGCGGGTGACGATCGGTCACATCGATGCGCAATGGTATGGGCTGAATCCGGGGCTGGCGCTGCGCGGGGTGCAGATCCATGACGAGCAGGGTCGGCCGGCGCTCAGACTCGAAGAGGTCGACACGGAACTGTCGTGGACCACGCTGGTCTTCGGCCAGTTGCGCCTGCGGCGGCTGGAATTCGCCGGCCCGAACCTGTCGGTGCGACGCGAGCCGGGCGGGCGCATCTATGTCGCGGGCATCGCGGTGCGCACCGATGGGCCGGGGACGGCGTTCTCCGAGTGGGTGCTCGCCCAGCCCAGCATCCTCATCCGCGATGCGACGATTTCGTGGTCGGATGCGCAGCGCCGCGCGCCCGAACTGACCCTGGCGCGCGTCGATGTGAGGCTCGAAAACCGCGGGCTGCGCCACCGCATCGGCGTGCACGCATCGCCGCCGACGGCGCTGGCGGGCAGGATCGATCTGCGGGCCGACCTGCGCGGCGCGGCGACGGATCCGCCGGCGCAATGGGCCGGTCAGCTCTATGCGCAGGTCGACTCCGCCGATCTCGCCGCATGGCGCCAGTGGTTCGACTACCCGGTCGAGGTGATCCATGGCAACGGTGCCTTGCGGATGTGGCTCGAGGGCGGCGCGGGCGCGCGGGATGCCGTCACGGCCGACCTCGACGTGCGCGCGCTGCAGGTGCGTCTCGCGCCGCAGCAGCCGGTGCTGGAACTGGACGCACTCGGCGGCCGGCTGGGCTTGCGGCGGCTGCGCGACGCGGTCCAGTTTACCGGCCGGAACGTCGTGCTCGCGACCGGCGGCGGTGCGCCAGGCGAGCCGGCGGATTTCAGCGTTCGATGGACGGGGGAAAACGGTGGCGGCGACCTGACGGCCAGCCGGATCGATCTGGAGTCGGCCGGCCGGCTGGCAGCGCATCTGCCGGTCGAGGAATCGTTGCGGACCAGGCTGGCGGCCGCGGCGCCGCGCGGCCGGCTGGCGCAGATCCAGGCGGCGTGGCAGGGTCCGCCGGCCCATCCCGCGCGCTACCGTCTCGACGCTCGCTTCGAGCACCTCGGTGTAAGCGCGGACGGCGCGATTCCGGGCTTTTCCGGCCTGAGCGGCCGCCTGCGCGGCAGCGAGCAGGGCGGTTCGCTCGAGCTGGCCGGAGACCGGGTGACGCTGGACATTCCGGGCGTGTTTCCCGGGATGCCCGTGCGGCTGGACACGCTGAGTGCGGAAGCCACTTGGAGCGTGCGCGACGCGCAAACCGAAATCGTGATCCGCAAGGCGACGTTCGCCAACGCCGATGCCGCGGGCAGTCTGTCCGGACGCTATCGCACGCTGCCCGCGGGTCCGGGCGAGATCGATCTGGAAGCGCACCTGAGCCGGGCGCAGGCGGGCGCCGCGTGGCGCTACCTGCCGGCCACGCTGGGCGCGAGCACGCGCGAGTGGCTCAAGGCCGCACTCCGGGGTGGCCATGCGAGCGAGGCGAAGCTGCTGCTCAAGGGCGACCTGAGCCGGTTTCCGTTCGCGAAGAACCACGCGGGAACGTTCCGCGTCACCGGAAAGTTCACCGGCGGCAGCTTGAGATACGCCCCGGACTGGCCGGAGCTCTCCGCGCTGGACGGCGACCTGCTGTTCGAGGGTGCGCGCATGCTGATCCGCAGCCAGCGCGGAAAGGTCCTCGGTGCGGCGCTGGGCCCGGTCAGTGCCGAAATACCGGATCTGGCCGCCGAAACGCCGCTGCTGCAGGTGCGAGGAAACGCCTCCGGGCGCAGCGCCGAGTTCCTGCGCTTCATCGAGGCGAGCCCGGTCGCCGCGATGATCGGTCACTATACCGATGGGGTGAAGGCGACCGGCACCGGCAGCCTCCAGCTCGGCCTGTCGATTCCGCTCGGCAACCTCGGCGAGACGCGCGTCGAGGGCGAGTATCGTTTCGTGGCGAACGACGTGACGCTGGATCCGTCGCTGCCCCCACTGATCGAGGCGACCGGCCAGGCGCGCTTTACCGGTTCCGGAATCACGTCGGCGGAAGTCGACGCGAAGCTGTTCGACTCGCCGATCCGCCTGAAGGCGGCGAGCGGGAAGGATGGCGCGCTTCGCGCCGAAATGCGCGGCAGCGCGTCGGTATCGGCCTGGCGCAGCCGGCTGGACTGGCCGGTGCTCGATCATCTGGGGGGAACGACGGCGTGGCAGGCCGTGATCGCCGTGCGGCGCAAGACCGCCGCCGTGACGCTCGAATCGGATCTCGTCGGAATCTCGTCCAGCCTGCCGGATCCGTTCAACAAGAGCGCCAGCGAGCCGCTGGCCGTGCGACTCGATCGCACGACGGGCGAGGACGGCACGGCCGAGGAAGGGCGCGAGCGCCTGCGGGTGAGCCTCGGTCGCCAGGTCGGTGCGCTGGTCGAACGCCGGTCCGCCGGCGGGCAGGCGAGCGTCGAGCGAGCGGGGATCGGCATCGGGGTGCCGCCGGTGCTCCCGGATCGGGGCGTAGGTCTCACTGGCAGGCTCGCCAGGCTGAACGTCGATGCATGGCGGCGCGCATTTCCGGCACGCGACGGCCGCGAATCCGGTCTGGCGCTTCGCTCGCTGCAGTTACAGGTCGGCGAGCTCACCGCCTTCGGCCAGTCGCTGCATGACCTCGACCTGCGCGCGAGCCGCAGCGCGGAGGGCTGGCAGGCCGCGATCGGCAGTCGCGAACTCACGGGCGATCTCGACTGGAGCGCGCAGGGCAGCGGCCGGTTGCGGGCACGGCTGAAGCATCTCGCGCTGGCCGAGCTCAAGCCGGATCCGGGCGCGAGGGCCGAGCCGGAAGAAGAACAGGTCAAGAGCCTGCCGACGATCGATCTGGCGGCCGAAGACTTCAGCCTGCGCGGCAAACCGCTCGGGCGCATCGAACTGCTCGCGGCCAACCGTGCCGGGCTGTGGAAGATCGATCGGCTGTCGATCGCCAATCCCGATGCGAGCCTCGTCGCCGAGGGAGGATGGCGGCCGGGCGCCGCATCGGCAGCCACCGAAATGCGCTTCAAGCTCAAGGCGGCCGATGCGGGCAAGCTGCTGGCGCGATTCGGCTATCCCGACGGCCTGCGAGCCGGCAAGGCGAACATGGATGGCACGGTCACGTGGAACGGCCCGCCCACCAGCATCGACTTTCCCAGTCTGGAGGGAAAATTCAAGCTCGATGCCGAAAAGGGCCAGTTCCGCAAACTCGATCCGGGTGTGGGAAGGCTGCTCGGCATCCTCAGCCTGCAGACGCTGCCACGGCGCATCACGCTGGACTTCCGCGACGTGTTCAGCGAGGGCTTCGCGTTCGACACGATCTCAGGTAGCATCGAAGCGCGGCGCGGCGTGCTGGATACCCGTGATCTCGCGATCCATGGACCGGCGGCCTCGATCGCGATGACCGGGACGGTCGATCTGGTGAAGGAGACGCAGGATCTTCGGGTTCGGGTCCAGCCATCGTTGAGCGAGTCGCTGTCGGTCGGTGCGGCCCTGGTCAATCCGGTGGCGGGGCTGGCCGCGCTGGTTGCGCAGAAGGTCTTGCGCGATCCGCTGGAGAAGATCTTTTCGTACGAATACGCGGTGCGCGGAAGCTGGGAGGATCCCAAGGTGGAGAAACTTTCTGCGGCGAAACCGGCTCAGAGCGGGAAATGACCCTTTCCTGCGCTGCCGCCTCGGTGGTCGCGAATCCGGCATGAAACGGTTCCTCGTCGCCTCGGTGCAGATGGTTTCCGGCCCGGATGTGGCCGACAACTGTGCCGAAGCGGGCCGGCTCGTCGCGCAGGCCGCCGCGCGGGGCGCCCTCCTCGTCGTGCTGCCGGAATACTTCCCGCTGATGGGCATGAGCGAGCGCGACAAGCTCGCCGCGTGCGAGGCGGACGGCGACGGGCCGATCCAGCGCTTTCTGGCCGAAACGGCCGCACGCCACGGGATCTGGATCGTCGGCGGTTCGCTGCCGCTCGCCGCCTCGTGCGCGGACAAGGTGCGCAATTCCTGTCTGGTGTTCGATGCGTCGGGCGAGCGAGTGGCCCGCTATGACAAAATGCATCTTTTCGGCTTCACCGACGGCGCGCAGTGCTATAACGAAAGCGAAACGATCGAGGCGGGCGCCGGCGTGAGCGCGTTCGATTCGCCGTTCGGCCGCATCGGATTGTCGATCTGTTATGACGTGCGCTTTCCCGAGCTGTATCGGGCGATGGGACGGGTGGATCTGGTCGCGGTTCCGGCGGCTTTCACCTACACGACCGGACAGGCGCACTGGGAGTTGCTGTTGCGGGCTCGTGCAGTGGAGAATCAGTGCTATGTCGTCGCGGCCGCGCAGGGCGGCCGGCATGCCAACGGTCGTGTAACATTCGGCAACAGCATGATCATCGATCCGTGGGGGACGATCGTCGATCGTCTGGAGGCCGGCCCCGGAGTCGTGGTCGGCGAGATCGATCCGCAAACGATTGCATCGGTCCGCCGGCGCCTGCCTGCGCTCGACCACCGGCGATTGTAGGAAACGGAACCGCCCCAACATCGATAACATGAGGTCAGAGAAATGTCGGACAAGTCCAGTTCCAGCGAACCCTCCCTCCCGCAATGGATGCGTACGCTCGCCGAAGTCACCGTCATGGACGCCGACCGGCTGCAGCCGATGTGCATCGAGACGGCGGAGCTGCCGCGCACGCGGGAGCTGGCGCGCAGGCGCGACAAGTTCCGCATCAAGCTGGCGGGTTCCGGCGACGTGCGCCGCGACACCAGCGTGCTGATCGAGAAGATGTATTCGTGGCGCGGCTATGCCGGCAGGCGCACGCTCGACGAGGCCCCCAACCGGATCACGCTCAATGCCGAATACAACGGCCGCATATACGGCACGCTGACGGTCAACATCGACTCGTCGATCGGGCTCGCCTGCGACGAGGTCTATCCGGAACTCGTGCAGTCACTGCGCGAACGCGGCGCCAAGCTGTGCGAGTTCGGCCGCTTCGCGGTGGAGCATGCGGTGCGCTCGAAGCGGCTGCTGGCGACGCTGTTCCACATGACCTACATCTATGCGAACCGGCTGCATGGCTGCACCGATGCGCTGATCGAGGTCAATCCGCGCCACGTCGAATTCTACCGGCGCTACCTCGAATTCAGCGTGTTCGGCTCCGAGCGCTGGTGCGCTCGCGTCGATGCGCCGGCAGTGCTGCTGCGCGTGAACTTCCAGGAAAAACTGCCGCGCATGCGCGAACTGGCGGGGCGCTGGCGCCAGTTGCCGAACGAGAAGAGCTTCTACAAGTATTTCATGCCGTCCGAATACGAGGAGGCGGTCGTCGCCCGGCTCGCGCGGCGCCCCGACAAGGAAGTGTATGCCGCCTGACTCGTCGCGCGCGCGCGGCCGGCTCGGGCGATCTTCGCTAGCGGCACCGGCCGCGCACGGCGTGGCGGGCCCGGTCGATGCCCTGGTGCAGGCCGAGCGCTGCCTGCTGGCACCGTACGACCTGAGCCTCGCACGGCTCGATTCGGTGCTCGGGACGCTGTTCGGACACCGCATCGATTACGCCGACCTGTATTTCCAGTCCTCCCATTCGGAGAGCTGGAGCCTCGAGGAAGGCATCGTCAAATCGGGCAGTTTCAGCATCGAGCAGGGAGTCGGGGTGCGCGCGAATGCCGGCGAGAAAACGGCGTTCGCCTACTCCGACGAGATCAGCCTTCCGGCACTGGAAGCGGCGGGGCGTGCCGCGCGCGCGATCGCCGCGCAGGGGGGCAATCGCCGGGTGCCCATCCTGCGCGGCGGCAGCCCGGGCGCGCGCTACCAGCCCGTCGACCCGCTCGCTTCGCTGGGCGCCGCCGACAAGGTCGGCCTGCTGGAGCGGCTCGAGCGCCATGCGCGCGCCGAGGATCCGCGGGTCGCGCAGGTCATGGCCCACGTCGCCGGAACGCACGAGGTCGTGCTGGTGGTGCGCGGCGACGGGCGGGTCGCGGCGGACGTGCGGCCGCTGGTCCGCGTTTCGCTGACGGTGATCGTCGAACAGGACGGGCGCCGAGAGCAGGGCTCTTCGGGCGGCGGCGGGCGCTTCGGCTACGGCTACTTCACCGACGAGGTGCTGCGCGGCTATGCGCAGGAGGCGGTCAAGCAGGCGCTCGTCAATCTCGCCGCGAGGCCGGCTCCGGCGGGAACGATGACGGTCGTGCTGGGGCCGGGCTGGCCCGGTATCCTGCTGCACGAGGCGATCGGACACGGGCTGGAGGGCGATTTCAACCGCAAGGGAAGTTCGGCCTTTTCCGGCCGCATCGGGCAGCGCGTCGCGGCGCGCGGCGTAACCGTGATCGACGATGGCACGCTTGCCGACCGGCGCGGCTCGCTGACCATCGACGACGAGGGCAATCCGACGCATCGCACCGTGCTGATCGAGGACGGCATCCTCGCCGGCTACATGCAGGACAGCCTCAATGCGCGGCTGATGGGCGTTGCCCCGACCGGGAACGGCAGGCGCGAGTCCTTCGCCCACCTGCCGATCCCTCGCATGACGAACACCTACATGCTGAACGGGGACAGGGATCCGCGCGAGATCATCGCGTCGGTCGGCAATGGCCTGTACGCGGTCAACTTCGGCGGCGGCCAGGTCGACATCACGAGCGGAAAGTTCGTGTTCTCGACCGCGGAAGCCTACCGGATCGAGAACGGCCGCATCACGGCTCCGGTGAAGGGGGCCACGCTGATCGGCAATGGCCCCGACGTGCTCAAGCAGGTGGCGATGATCGGCAACGATCTGCGTCTCGATCCGGGCGTGGGCACCTGCGGCAAGGAAGGGCAGAGCGTGCCGGTGGGCGTGGGTCAGCCGACGCTGCGCATCGACGCGCTGACCGTGGGCGGAACCGGCTGAGCCGCGCGGAACCCGGCCGGGGCGCGCCGCCTGCCGCCGATTCGGCGCGACAGGATGGCAAACAGGTTGGCCGCGGCCTCGTGCGAGGCTGCGACGAGCGACCACAGGCAGCGCGTATCCATCCGCAGCACCCTCGCTTCGCTGACCGCAGTCACGCGGGTCGAAGGGTCGAATCCGTCGATGACCGACATCTCGCCGATCAGGGCTCCGGCGGCGAGATCCAGGCGGTCGCTCGCGCGATCGCGATGCTGCGGCGCCTGCAACCGGCCCTCCAGCACCAGGTAGAGGCATTCGCCGTGCGCGCCGGGCGCGGGCAGCGATTCGCCGGCGGCGAGCTCGAGGATCGGGCAGCGCTCGAAGACGCGCTGGAGCACGCTCGTCGAAACGTTGCGGAACAGATCGGAACCCGATGCGATGCGCGCGGCGTGCGCCGCGGCCGGGATTGGCGAGCAGTCGTGCAACGAGACCGGTTGTTTCATGTTGTTTTTTCCCTCGTCGTTGAGTGGGCCTGCGCCGGCTGCGTGAATTTGTCACGAAACGCGGCGGCTAGGATGGCTTACGGCCGCGGTGCAGCGGGCTTGAGCGTCGCCGTCACGGCGCAGCCGGCGGGCGGTGCGCGCGGCGCACGAATGCCTTGCGCATCTCCTCGATCAGCACCATCGCCAGCGCGAACGGAATGCAGGCGAGCCACACCCATGCGGGCAGCGGCGCCGTGCCGAAGAGGCGGTTGCCGGCGGCCGTGTAGAGCAGGACCAGTGTCAGGGCGAGCTCGAACGCGATGGCCGCAGGCAGCAGCCGGTTGAGCGACTTCGTGCGCGCGAACAGCGATTCGCGCGGATGCCGGCACAGCAGCACGTTGGCGACCTGGCTGACGACGATCGCGACGAGGCACGCGGTGGTCGAGCGCAGATAGAGCGGATCGGTTGCCGAGAGCGCCTCGCCGTATCGCCAGCCGCCGTCGTCCAGCACGAGGAAGAAGACCGCGAGCGCGGCGATCGCCTCGATGACGCCGAGGAAACCGTAGGCGCGAGCCAGAACCGCCCCGTCGAGCAAGCGTTCGGCGCGCGGACGCGGCGGCCGGCGCATGACGCCGGGATCGGGCGGGTCGGCGCCCAGCGCGAGTGCGGGCAGCATGTCGGTACCCAGGTCGACCGCGAGCATCTGGATCACGGTCAGCGGCAGCGGGATCCGGAACAGCACGAAGCCGAGATAGGGGACGATCTCCGGGATGTTCGAGGTCAGGATGTAGGTCAGGAACTTGCGCAGGTTGTCATAGACCGCGCGTCCCTCCTCGATCGCGGCGACGATGGTGGCGAAGTTGTCGTCGAGCAGGATCATGTCGGCGGCCTGCTTCGCGACGTCGGTTCCGGCGATCCCCATCGCCACCCCGATGTCGGCGGCCTTGAGCGCCGGAGCGTCATTGACCCCGTCGCCGGTGACGGCGACCACATGGCCCTTCGCCTGCAAGGCATCGACGAGGCGCATCTTCTGCTGTGCGCTGACGCGCGCGAACACGATGTTCGGCGTATCCAGCGCGAGCTGCAACTCGGCGGCGCTCATGTGCGCGAGCGCCTGTCCATGCACCGCGACGGCCTCTTCCCCCTCGAACAGTCCGATCTCGCGCCCGATCGCGAGCGCGGTGTGCGGGTGATCTCCGGTCGCCATGATGACGCGGATGCCGGCTTCGCGCGCGCGCGCGATCGCCGCCGGAACCTCTGCCCGCGGCGGGTCTTCGATGCCGACCAGCGCGCCCAGTACCAGGTCGTGTTCCACCGGGGCCTGGTCGCGGGCCAGTTCGCGCCAGGCGGCCGCGAGCACGCGCAGCCCCTGGACTGCCATCGCGTCGTGCTCGGCGAGCGCACGCGCGCGCCACGCATCGTCGAGCGGCATCACGCCATCGGCCGTCTCGATCCGGCTCGCCACCTCGAGCACGGATTCGAGCGCACCCTTGCACAGCAGGACGTCCGTGTGCCGTCCGATCGCGACGACCGACATGCGCCGCCGCTCGTGGTCGAAGGCGATCCCCGGCCGCGTCGCGGCTGCCGGCGCCACGCCTCGGCGTGCGGCGAACTCGACCAGCGCGATCTCCATCGGGTCGCCCAGCCATCTCGCGCCGCCTTCCCGCCGCAGCGTGTGGCAGCTCGCCATGACCTCGATTGCGCGCGTGCCGAGGGCGGCGGGCTCGGGCCAGGCGCGCGCGACGCTCATGCGGTTTTGCGTCAATGTGCCGGTCTTGTCGGACACGATCACCGTGGTGCAGCCGAGCGCCTCGACCGCAGGCAGGTGCCGCACCAGCGCGTTGCGGCGCGCCATGCGCTGGGTCGCCATCGCCAGCGACAGGGTCACGGTGGGCAGCAGCCCCTCGGGCACGTTGGCGACGATGATGCCGATCGCGAACATGAAGTTCGCCCAGAACGGCAGCCCGATCACGTGCCCGATCAGAAAGAACATCACGCCGAGCGCCGCCGCCACGGCCGCGACCAGCGCCGACATGCGCGCGATCTCGCGCTGCAGCGGCGAGCCGCTCGCCGCGCGGGTCTGGGTCAGGTGCGCGATGCGGCCGAATTCGGTGT
The DNA here is from genome assembly GCA_037440385.1 of Rhodocyclales bacterium. Taxonomy (GTDB): domain Bacteria; phylum Pseudomonadota; class Gammaproteobacteria; order Burkholderiales; family Rhodocyclaceae; genus CG2-30-68-42. Next base: position 39,727 of record JBBIUI010000006.1, read on the forward strand.
TCGCGCCGGTCGCGTAGACGAGCGCGCGCGCCTGGCCGGAGATCAGCGAGGTTCCCGCCAGCACCAGGTTGCGGGCGCGCAACGGCGAGACCTCGGTATCGGGCTGCGCGCCGCGCGCTTTGGCGAGCGGCTCGCCGGTCAGCGTCGAGAGGTTCACCCGCACGCCCAGTGCCTCGGTGAGCCGGCAATCCGCCGGAACCCGGTCGCCCTCCTCGAGCAGCACGACGTCGCCGGGCACCAGCATCGCTGCGTCGATCAGCGCGATTTCGCCGCCGCGCACGACCTTCACTCGCTGGGGCAGCAGCGCCTCGAGCGCCTCGATCGCGGCCTCGGCGCGGTACTCCTGCCAGAACGAGAACGCGCCGTTGATGACGATGACGCCGAGGATCGCGAAGCCCAGCTCGGCCATGCCCTGGTGCGGCTGCGCGTGCTCGGCCGCAAAGGCCAGCGCTGCGGCCAGCCACAGGATCAGCGCGAAAAAATGGAAGAACTCGGCGGCCAGCCGCCGCCACAGCGGCGTGCGCGGGAGCGCCTCGACGCGATTCGCGCCGAACTCGCCCAGCCGGCGCGCGGCCTCGGCGGCGGACAGGCCGTCGGGTGAACTGCCCAGGCGGGCGAAGACCTCCCCGGCGGCGAGGCCGGCGAGCTGGATGGCCCGATCTTCGCGTCCCGCGTTCACGACGACCGCTTGCCCGCCTGTGCGGGCGTCTCCCGTATGGCATGCCGCCGCCGGCGGTGCCCGTGCGCTAGAATACGCACGCCTGCGGGAATCGCCAACCATTCGGCCAACCATTCGCCGTCATCGCCGGGATCCTTTTCGGGACGCTTCCAGAATGCCCACCACCGCGCGGCCGCGCGTGAGCCCGCTGCAGGTCTTCCCCGGCACGTCGCCGCGGGTCGATGATCTTCGCATCGCGCAGATCAAGGAGCTGCTGCCGCCCTCGCACGTGCTGCGCGAGTATCCCGCGAGCGAGCAGGCCGTCGCGACCACCGCGGGCGCGCGCCAGGCGATCCACCGCATCCTCGCCGGTGCGGACGACCGGCTGCTCGTCGTCATCGGTCCGTGCTCGATCCACGATTACGACGGGGCGATGGAGTATGCGCGCCGGCTCAAGCGCGAGCGCGACCGGCTGGGCGCGCAGCTCGAGGTCGTCATGCGCGTGTATTTCGAGAAGCCGCGCACGACGGTCGGCTGGAAGGGGCTCATCAACGATCCGCACCTCGACGGCAGCTACCAGATCAACGAAGGGCTGCGGCTCGCGCGGCGCCTGCTCGGCGACATCAACGAGCTCGGCCTGCCCTGCGGCACCGAATTTCTCGACATGATCACGCCGCAATACATCGCCGACCTGATCGCATGGGGCGCGATCGGCGCGCGCACGACCGAGTCCCAGGTGCATCGGGAGCTCGCCTCCGGGCTGTCCTGTGCGGTGGGCTTCAAGAACGGCACCGACGGCGGCGTGAAGGTCGCGGTCGACGCGGTGCGCACGGCGGCGCACCCGCATCACTTCCTTTCGGTCACGAAGGCGGGGCATTCCGCGATCGTGTCGACGAACGGTAACGAGGACTGCCACATCATCCTGCGCGGCGGCAACCGCCCGAACTACGATGCCGAGAGCGTCGCACGCGCCTGCCAGGAGATGGGCAAGGCCGGGCTCGCGGCGCGCGTGATGGTCGACCTCTCCCACGGCAACAGCCGCAAGGACTTCAGGAAGCAGATGGAGGTCGCGCGCGAGGTGGCCAGGCAGACCGCCAAGGGCGATGACCGCATCATCGGCGCGATGGTGGAGTCGCACCTGAACGAAGGGCGCCAGGACCTGGTGCCGGGCGAGCCGCTCGAGTACGCCAAGAGCATCACCGATGCCTGCCTCGGCTGGGACGACAGCGTCGCAGTCCTCGATTCCCTGGCGCTCGCCGCGCGCGGGCGGCGCACGGCGCTCGCCGCGACCTGAGCGCGCGGTGCCGTATCCGCCCGAGGTGCTGGCCGCCGCCGGCCTCGTCATCTTCCTCGGTTACACCGTTTTCGGAATCACCGGGTTCGGCTCGTCGATCACGGCGATGCCGCTGCTCGCGCACCTTTTCCCGCTGCGCTTCGCCGTGCCGATGATGCTGTTCTACGATCTCGCATCCGGGCTGTTCGTCGGGGCGGGCAACTGGCGCCAGATCGATCGCCGCGAGATCGGACGCGTCGTGCCCTACATGTTCGCCGGGGTCGTACTGGGCCTCACCGTGCTGGTCGGCGCACCGCAACGCCTGCTGATGGTGGGGCTGGGCGCGTCGGTGCTCGGTCATGCGCTCTACGCGCTGCTGGTGAGGCCGCGTTCGGCGCCGATCCGGCCGGTTTGGGCGCTACCCCTCGGAGGGCTCGGGGGCGTGTTCAGCGCGCTGTTCGGCACCGGCGGGCCGATCTATGCGATCTATCTCGTGCGCCGCATCCCCGACAAGTCGCGACTGCGCGCGAGCATGTCCGCGCTGATCTCGGTCAATGGGCTGTGGCGGCTGGCGGCGTTTTCCGCCGGCGGCCTGTACGCACAGGATGGGCTGCTCGCCGCCGCGGCGCTGTTCGCGCCGTGCATGCTCGCGGGATTGTTCGTCGGCAGCCGGTTGCACCGGCGCATTCCGGCCCGGCACGTGATCCGGCTGGTCTGGGCGATCCTCGTCGTGGGTGGTGCCAGCCTGGTCGTCCGGGGATGGTCGGCATGAGCGCGCGGCGGGCACTCGCGCGGGCGTTCGAAACCCCGGGCGGCTTCGTCATCCTCGCGGCGCTCACGCTCGCCTTCCGTTTCTGGCTCGCCCACGCGCTGCCGATCACCGGTGACGAAGCCTATTTCTACTACTGGGGAAAGTGGCCCGACTGGGGCTACTACGACCACCCGCCGATGGTGGGCTGGTGGCTCGCCGCATTGCAGCGGATCTCGGATGCCGAATGGTTCCTTCGCCTGCCCTCGATCCTGGCACCGGTGGTGATCGCCTCGGGATGTGCGTGGTACCTCGGACGCGGCGCCACGGCCTGGACGGTCGCGTCGATCGTGCT
>JBBIUI010000007.1:0-42709 GCA_037440385.1 Rhodocyclales bacterium
GACGGGCTGCTCGCCGGCAAGCTTCTGCGTCATGATGCCATTGGCGTAGCGACCCGGTACGCTCGAAACGCCGCGCCGCTTCCGAGTCCGCGTTCCGTCGAGTGAACGACCGCACGACGACGTTGCGCGGCGCTGCGCTGCCCCCGCCAATCATCGACCTCGGCGGTCAGCGCGGCGCGCTCCGGCAAGCGCCGATCCCGGCGCAGGCGTGCAGCAATGTTCCGGTCATCACGCATCGTCATGCCAGATGGATGGATGTCGCGGCTGCCGTTGCATCGCGCACGGTTCGCGCACGTCTCGCTGGACGACCGGAGCCAGCGCCTTCGCCCGCGCCTTCCGGTCGCGCCACACCGGCTGGATCAGACGCAAGCCATGTACACGCTTGACCGCCTGGACGATGTAGACGGCGCCCGCGATCGGCCACCAGCGCTCGCCCGCACGTTCCACGAACCGCCACGACCCCGGGCGAACCGGCCGGGCCATGGCCGGCGCATAGCAGCCGAACCGGCCGAGCTGCATCTCGAAACCGAGCAGGGCGAGCCAGTCTTTGAGGCGCATGACGCTCAGATAGTGGCCGCACCACGGAAACTGCGCTTCGCCACGCGCGAGCCAGCGGCGAGCGCCCCACAGGCTGAACGGATTGAAGCCGGTGACGATCACCTGGCCCTCGGGTACCAGCACGCGCTCGACCTCGCGCAGGATCTGATGCGGATTGTCCGAGAACTCGAGCGCGTGCGGCAGCACCACAAGATCGATGCTGGTCGTCGCAAACGGAAGACGGAAACAGTCGGCACGCACCGCACCGGCGGTACGGGAGCAGCCGGATCGCAGCGGCATGCGGTTGGCGCGCAGAAAATCGCGCTCGAGCAATCCGATCTGCAGCGCGTTGAAGCCGAAGATGTCGGCGACCAGTTCGTCGTGTCGCGCCTGTTCCCATGCCGCGACGTATTCGCCCTGCGGCGTCGCGAGCCATTCGCTCAAGCCGCCGATTGACATTTCCGCGCCGCTGCACAAGACTGGTTCGCCATGGAGATCGTGCCGATACGCGCCTTTCGCGACAACTACATCTGGGCGATCCGCGAGGGCGGGCACGCGGCCGTCGTCGATCCCGGCGACGCCGCGCCGGTGTGCGCGTACCTGGCTGCCGAAGGTCTGCGTCTCGCCGCGATTCTCGTCACCCATCATCACCCGGACCACGCCGGCGGAATCGGCGCCTTGTGCTCGATCGCGCAGGTGCCGGTCTATGGGCCCGCAGCGGAGCCGATTCCGGGAGTGACCGACCGGCTCGCCGAACCGCAATCCGTCCGGGTTCCCGGGACCGGCGTCGAATTCGCGGTTCTCGACGTGCCCGGCCATACGCGCGGCCACGTCGCGTATTATGGGGCAAACGTGCTGATGTGTGGCGACACGCTGTTCGGCTGCGGATGCGGCAGGCTGTTCGAAGGCAGCCCCGGGCAAATGTGGCGCTCGCTGCAGAAACTCGCCGCGCTGCCCGCCGACACGCATGTGTTCTGCGCGCACGAATACACCGAGGCCAACATCGAATTCGCGCTCGCCGTCGAACCCGGCAACCGGGCACTGCGCCGCCGCGCCGATGCGGTGCATGTCCGTCGCGCCGCGCAGCTTCCGACGGTGCCTTCGACCGTCGCGGAAGAAACGGCGACCAATCCGTTCCTGCGTTGTACGGAACCGGCCGTGATCGAAGCGGCGGCGCACTTTCGCGGCCGCAAGCTCGACGATCCGGTCGAGGTATTCGCGTCGATTCGCGAATGGAAGGACGATTTCTAGCCGTCACGCGCCCGCGGCCGGGAGCGTGTAATGGACGATCCGGTTGCGTCCCTGCCGCTTGGCCTCGTAGAGCGCCGCATCCGACCAGTGCAGCAGGTCCGGCTGGCGATCTCCGGCGGCCGGCATCATCGCGGCCGAACCCGCGCTGATCGTCACCACACGCGCGGCCTCGGAGGCCGCATGCGGCAGCGCCAGCGCCTCGACCGCCGCGCGTGCCTTCTCGGCAAGCGCCGCGGCCCCGCCGGAGTCGGTCTCGGGCAGGATGATCGTGAACTCCTCGCCGCCGAAGCGCGTCACGCGGTCTCCGGGTCGCCGCACCGACGCCTCGATCGCGCGCGCCACCGCGCGCAGGCATTCATCACCCGCCTGGTGACCGTACATGTCGTTGTACTGCTTGAAGAAGTCGATGTCGCACAGCACCAGCGCGAGCGGACGCTTCATTCGGACGCTGCGCCGCCACTCGCGCGCGAAGCTCTCGTCGAACTGGCGCCGGTTGGCGATGCCGGTCAGTCCGTCGATGGAGGACAGACGGCGCAGTTCGCGATTGGCGACATCGAGCTTGTGGGTGAGCGCGACGAGCGATCCGCGCATCTGGACAATACGCTGCATCGCGCGCAGTTTCGCGCCCAGCACGGTTGCGCTGACCGGTTTCGCGAGGTAGTCGTCGCCTCCCGCGGCGATGCCGCGCTCGAGATCCTCGTCGGTATTGCGCGCCGTCAGGAAGACGATCGGCGTCCATTCGCCGTTGCGCTCTTTCGCACGTATCCGCTCGGCAACCTGGAAGCCGTCGATGTCGGGAAGGATGATGTCGAGCAGTACGAGCTCCGGCTTGCGGCTCTCGTACAGCTCCAGGCCGGCGGCTCCGCTGGCAGCCGCGAACGCCGTCATCCCGAGCTTGCCCAGCTGGCGGCACACCGCATCGAGCGTCGTGCGGGAATCCTCGATCACCAGAACCTTCATCGACTGCATCGCGGTCTCCGGGAAATTCGTCCGACAGCGACCACCGTCGCCTGCACTGCGCAGTCGCCCCGGCCTGAATGGAGCTTGACGCCTGCAACACAATAACGATAGCATCCCTGGCCGAAACAGGGGAGGGAGACCCGTGGCACAAATACCACGCTCACGCGCTTGCCTATTGGGGTGGTTGGCCGCACTCGCCGTTGCGCCGGGGCTCGCCCAGCAAACCGGTGACGCCCAGCAAACCGGTGACGCGCCGAAAGGGACGGTTGCCGCAGTGCCCTCGCCTGCACAGGCTGGAGCTCCCGAACCGATCGAGGTGCGCGAGGTCCTGCCGCGTATCGCCACCGTGGATCTCGTCGCCGAACCCGAAGACATCTGGGAACGACTGCGCAACGGCTTCTCGATGCCCAACCTCGACAGCCCGCTGGTCACCGAGCAGCAGGCGTGGTATCTGAGCCACCCGCAAACGCTCGCGCGCATCCTCGAGCGATCGCGCCGTTACCTGTTCCACATCGCAGAGGAGATCGAAAAGCGCGGACTTCCGTCCGAGCTCGCCTTGCTGCCCATGGTCGAGAGCGCCTACAACCCGATGGCGCTGTCGCCCGCGCGAGCCTCCGGCCTGTGGCAGTTCATCCCCGAGACGGGGCGCAACTACAATCTGCGGCAAAACTGGTGGGTCGACGAACGGCGCGACATCGTCGCCTCGACCAGTGCCGCGCTGGATTACCTGCGCGACATCTACGAGATGAACGGCGACTGGCATCTCGCACTCGCTTCCTACAACTGGGGCGAGAACGCCGTGGCCCGCGCAGTCGAGCGCAACCGCGCGAAGGGGCTGCCGAACGATTATCTGAACCTGCCGATGCCGGCGGAGACGCGCAACTACGTGCCCAAGCTCCAGGCGCTGAAGAACATCATCGCCCGCCCGCAACTGTTCGGTGTCGTTCTAGACCCGATACCCAACCGCCCTTATTTCGTCACCGTCAAAAAACCGGCGGACATGGACATCGCCGTGGCTGCGCGTCTGGCTGAAGTTCCGATCGAGGAATTCCGGGCGCTCAATCCGGCCTACAACCGGCCCGTGGCAAACGGCGAGTCGCGACTGGTACTCCCGGCGGACAAAGTGGAGATTTTTCGGGCGAATCTGGCCCGCCACGACAGCCCCCTGGTGACCTGGCAGACCTACACGCTGCGCAAGGGTGACCGGCTCGATCGCATCTCGCGCGCGTTCGGCATCACGCTGGCACGGCTCAGGGAGGTCAATGGCATCACGCCGCGGATGAAGCTCGGAAGCGGACATTCCGTTCTGGTGCCCGCGCGCAACCCGCTGTCGGTAAGCGATACACTGGCCGTCAACCTGCCGCCGGCACGGGTCGAATCGCCCGCTCGCCCACGCAAGGCGGTGAAGACCGCCGCGAATTTCATTCGCCGCGCCGTTCCTGCGGTGCGAACGGCGCGGCGCGGCCAATCCGTGGCGGTGCGTGCCCACCCGGTGCGGCCGCAGGCCAAGTCTTCGCGCAGCATCCTCGCCCTCAAGAGCGCCGGCAAGCGCGCATCGGGTTCGTAGCCGATCGCACCGGCTCAGCCACCGAACAGGTGGCAACGCAGCACGTGTGTCGGCGACAGGCGGGTGTGCTCCGGATAACGCCGCCGGCATTCGTCCATCGCCTTCGGGCAACGCGGGTGGAAGTGGCAGCCGGCGGGCGGGTTGGCCGGCGACGGAAGTTCACCACGCACCGCGATCGCGCGCCGCTGCTGCGCCGCGTCCGGCCGCAATACCGAACCGAGCAATGCTTCCGTATAGGGATGCCTGGGCGCGCCCAGCACTTCGCCCGCGCTGCCCACCTCGACGATGCGCCCGAGGTACATGACGGCCACCTCGTGCGCGAGATATTCCACCACCGCGAGGTTGTGCGTGATGAACAGGTAGGACAGGTGCAGGCGTTGCTGCAGCTCCCGGAGCAGGTTCAGGATCTGGGCCTGCACCGAAACATCGAGTGCGCTGGTCGGCTCGTCGCAGATCAGCAGCCGGGGCTTGACCGCCAGTGCCCGCGCGATCGCGATGCGCTGGCGCTGCCCGCCCGAGAATTCATGTGGAAACCGCTCGATCATGTCGGAGGATAGCCCCACCGCCGGCAGCAGCGCGTCGATCTGCGCGCGCACGTCGAGGTCACCGCCGTGCGCGGCGGCGATCCCCTCGGCGATGATCTCGCCCACCGGCAGGCGCGGATTCAGTGATGCGTAAGGATCCTGAAAGATCATCTGCATGCCCGCACGCGCACGCTTGAGCGCGCCGCCGGTCAGACCGTCGAGCGGCTTCCCCAGGAATCTCACCCGGCCGGTGCTCGGCCGGATCAGACGCAGGATCGCTTTCCCGGCGGTGGTCTTCCCGCAACCCGATTCGCCCACCAGCGCGAGCGTGCGTCCCGGTGCGAGCTCGAGCGAAATGCCGTCGACGGCCCTGACCTGCCCGACGGTACGCTTGAACAGCCCCCGCCGGATCGGAAAATGCACGCGCAGGTCCTCGACCGCCAGCAGCGGCGCGGCGCCATCGCCGGCATCCGATCCGATGCCTTCCGACGCGCGGACCGGCGCAGCACGGCTCGTCGACGTCACCCCGGGAGCATACAGGTGGCAGCGCACCGCATGCCCATCGCCGGTCACGTGCCATGCGGGCGCATCGTGGCGACAGCGCTCGAAGGCGCGATCGCAGCGCGGCGCGAATCGGCAGCCTGCGAAGCGCGTCGCGAGCGCGGGCACGGAACCTTCGATCGTCGCGAGCCGGGCACCGCGTCGCTGCGCGCCCGGCAGCGCCTCGAACAGTCGCCTCGAATAGGGGTGGCGCGCGCCGGCGAAGAAGTCCGCGCGCCCCGCGACCTCGACCAGTTCTCCCGCATACATCACGGCGACCCGATGGGCCACGCGTGCCACCACGCCGAGATCGTGCGTGATCAGCAGCAGGGCCATGGACCGGCTGCGCTGGAGTTCGACCAACAGGTCGAGCACCTGCGCCTGGATCGTCACGTCGAGCGCGGTGGTCGGTTCATCCGCGATCAGCAACGCCGGCTCACCGGCGAGCGCCATCGCGGTCATCACGCGCTGCTTCATTCCGCCCGAAAGCTGGAAGGGAAACTCGTCCAGACGGCGCTGCGGATCGGAAATCCCGACGGCGGACAGCGCTTCGACGGCGCGCGCCCGCGCACGCGCGCCGCGTACGCCCGCATGCCGGTCGAGCACCTCGCAGACCTGGGTTCCGATGGTCAGCACCGGATTGAGGCTGGTGGCCGGTTCCTGGAAGATCATCGCGATGCGCCCGCCGCGCACGTCGCGCATCGCTGCCTCGGGCAGCGCCATCAGATCGTCGCCGTCGAGCTCGACACGACCGCCTGCGAGCCGCGCCGCCGCAGGCAGCAGACGCAGCAGGGACAACGCCGTCATCGACTTGCCGCAACCCGATTCGCCCAACAGCGCGAAGGTCGTGCCCGTCTCGACCGAAAAGGAAACGTCGTCGACCGCCCGTGCCGTGCCCTCCGGCGTGTCGATGACGGTGGTCAGTCCCGTGACCTCGAGCAGCGCGCGAGCCATGCTCCGATCAGGCCGCTGAAAGACGACGCCGCGCGACACGCCCGGCCATGCGCGGATCGAACGCGTCGCGAACCGCATCGGCGAGCAGGTTCGCGGAAAGCACCAGCGCGAACATGAACAGGAACGCGGCAACCAGCGACCACCACACGAGCGGTTCGCGCGACAGCTCCAGCCGCGCCGCGTTGATCATCGTCCCGAAACTGAACGTGCTCGGGTCGACGCCGATGCCGACATAGGACAGCACCGCCTCGGCCAGCACCAGCCCGGAAAAGTCCATCACCACGGCGATCATCACGATGTGCATCAGGTTCGGCAGGATGTGCCGCAGCATGATGCGCGGCGCCGACACCCCGAACGCGCGGGCTGCCTCGACGTATTCGAGCTCGCGCAGCTTCATCGTCTCGCCGCGAAGCAGCCGGCACAGCCCGGTCCAGCTCGTCACGCCGAGGATCGCGCACAACGCCAGCAGCCTCGCATCGGCGCGTTCGGCTGCGGTCGCGAACCATTGCGGGTGGGTATCGATCAGCACCTGCATCATCAGTACCGAGGCGGCGATCAGCAGCACGCCCGGAATCGAGTTCAGCGTCGTATAGAGGTACTGGATGAGATCATCGACCCGTCCGCCGAAATAGCCTGCGACGATGCCCAGGGCGACGGCGAAGGGCAGCATGATCAGCGTGGTCAGGGTGCCGATCACGAGCGCAGTGCGGATGCTCTTGAGCGCGAGCAGCAGCACGTCCTGGCCCACCTTGTCGGTGCCCAGCACATGGTAATGGCCGGCGAGCAGCGCAATCGGAATGGCCGCGAGCAGCACCAGCCCGGCGGCGGCCAGCACCGCGTTCCATGCGAAACCGGTGTCGCCGCGCCAGATCCGCGACCAGGCTGCCCACGCGCCGCAGCCGAGCGCGCGCCCCACCCGCCGTGCGACCGCAACCGCGAGTGCGAGCCAGATTCCGAGCGCGAGTGCCGCGCCGCCGATCGTTCGCGACGCGATGTCGGCGCCCCGATCGCCCGGATCCTTCAGGTGGCGCCCCGCGTGTCTGAGCGGCGGATAGTCCCGGTACTGGCTGCCATCGGCCCGCTCGATGGTCTCCTTCGCGTACAGGCGCGTCGCGAACGGCGCCGAATAGGTCTTCTCGGCGCGCGCCCTCAGACCGGAGATGGCCAGGTCGAACACGCTGGTGACTTCGACGGAATAGGCGAGTGACACGCCGTCCAGGCGTGCGCGAAAGTGCAGCGAGTCGGTCAGCCCGATCAGCACGAAAACGCCGAGCACCACCGCGGACGCCATGCCGGCGCGGCTCTCGCCCACGCGCCTCCACGCGGCGCGCAGCAGACGGTTGCGCCGGCCGTACCACGCCAGCAGCAGCGCAGCCGCAACGAGCACGAAGATCAGTGCATCGGTCCACAGCACGACGGGCACGAACGGCATCATTCGAAGCGGATGCGCGGGTCGACCAGCGTGTACGAAATGTCGGTCGCGATCAGGCCGACGATGTACAGCACCGAACCCAGAAAGACCATCGCGCGCACGACCGCGAAGTCCTGCGCGTTGATCGCGTCGATCGTGTAGCTGCCCAGGCCGGGAATGCCGAAGAACGACTCGGCGATCAGGCTGCCCATGAACAGCAGCGGAATCACGACGACGACTCCGGTCAGGATCGGGATCATCGCGTTGCGCAGCACATGGCGGAACAGCACGGTCGTCTCGGCCAGACCCTTCGCGCGCGCGGTGCGCACATACTCGCGGTTGATCTCCTCGAGGAAGATCGTGCGGTACCAGCGCGTGCTGGCACCGATGTGCGCGACGACGCCCACCACCACCGGAAGCACCAGGAAACGCGCGACGTCGATGCCGTCGCCATATCCGGAGATCGGCACCAGGCGCCACAGCGTCGAGACCACATACTGGCCGCCGATGATGTAGAACAGGCTGGAGATCGACATCATCGCGATGGCGAGGATCACGCCCCACAGATCGAGATAGGTCGCGCGGAACAGCACCTGGAACAGCGCGAGCGACACCGTGACGTACAGCCCGAGCAGGAACACCGGCAGCGCCAGCGCCAGGCTCGGACCCATGCGCCGGCGGATCTGGTACGAGATGTCGTCGCCGTTGTCCGAGCGGCCGAAGTCGAATGCGAACAGCCGCACCGATTTCTCGAAGAAGATCGTATCGCGCAGCGCGCCGATCCCGGCCGAGCGTTCGTTGTAGACGAGCGGTTTGTCATATCCGCGTTCCGCCTTCCACTTCGCGATCGCCTCGGGGGTGACGCGCTTGATGCCCAGTTGCATGCGCGCCATGTCGTCGGGCGTGTTGACGACGAAGAACAGCGCGAAGGTCAGCAGGTTCACGCCGATCAGGATCGGGATCGCGTACAGGATGCGCCGGACAACGTAGGCGAACATGCCGTTATGCCAGCGCCCCGGGAATCGCGCGCCGGCGCTCCCGCCGCCGGTAGGCCGCGACGGCCGGCACCGCAGACAGCGCGAACGCCAGCGCGAGCAGCGCAACCGGCCACCACATCGGGCGGTTCCACCGTGCGCGCATGCGCGCTCGCAGCGCCGCATCCACGCGCTGGTACTTGAGCCCGTTGCGGGCCATCTGGTTGGGCTTGACGTTGCGCATCCAGCCGTGATGCAGGCTGTAGTCCTTCGGGAAATATCCGAACGACCACGGCGCGTCCTCGTGCAGGATCGCCACCATCCGATCGATCAGCGCCTGCCGCTGCGGCCCGTTGTCCAGGTTTTTCATCTGGTCGAACAGCCGGTCGAACTCGGGATTCGAATAGTTCGCGGCATTCTCGCCCTGATGTCGCGCCCTGCTCTGCGAGCTCTGGAACAGGAACAGGAAGTTCTCCGGATCCGGATAATCCGCGTTCCAGCCCCACACGAACATCTGGGCCGCGCCCTTGCGCACCTTTTCCTGGAAGCGGTTGTAGTCGGCTCCGCGAATCTCGAGCTGGATGTCGATCCGGGCGAACTGCTTGCGGAACCAGTCGAAGCGCGACTTGTCTCCCGGCCCGCGGTCGGTCGTATCCAGAACCAGCACCAGCGGAATTCCGGATTTCGCATCGCGACCGTTCGGATATCCGGCTTCAGCCAGCAGCCGTCTGGCCTGTTCGATCGACCTGCGCCGCGCACGTCCGTCCACCCACTCATAGACACTGCGATTGAGCCCGGCTTCGGCTTCGCGGTGTCCGAAGATGCCCGGCGGAATCGGGCCCTGCGCCGCAACGCCGCGACCGTTCGCGAAAATCGAGATGAATTCCTCCCAGTCGAGTGCGATCGAGATCGCCTGGCGCAGCTTGCGCGCGCGCTCACCCGGTCCGCCCACCACCGGGTCGAGCCAGTTGAAGGCGAAATAGCGCACCGCGGTCGCCACGGTGGTTTCGAGCCGGATCCCCTTGTCCGCCATCTCCGGCGTGATCGCGGTTTCGCCCTCGACGCCCACGCGTACCGCCTGATCGAAACTGTCCGAGGAGATTCCCGAAGCGTCGTAATAACCCTGCAGGAACTTGTTCCAGTACGGGATCGCCTCCTTCTCGCGTGAGAACACGACCTTGTCGATGAAAGGAATCACCCGGCCCGCATCGGCGAGCAGGCCCGCCTGCGCATCGCCGGGCTCGCCCTCGCCGGGATAGCGTTCGACGCGGTAGTTGGGGTTGCGTTCGAGCACCATGCGGGCATTCGGATCGTTGCGGGTCAGCATGTACGGCCCGGTGCCAACCGGATACCAGTCGAGCGTCAGGTTCTTCTCGGCCATTCCCGGCTGGGAATAGAAACGGTCGGCCTCGACCGGAACCGGTGCGAAGAAGTTCATCGCCAGCCAGTAGACGAACTGCGGGTAGCGGCCCCGGATCCGGATCCGGTAGGTGTAACGATCGACCAGTTCGACGCCGGTCAGCTCGAACGCATCGAGATCCAGCCAGGCCCGGGCGCGGCCGGACGCCTGCAACTTCGCATCCGCAGCCTTGAGCGCCGCCGCCAGTTCCTTCAGCCCGACGAGGTATTCGCTCATCAATCCGAAGATCGGCGAATGCAACCGCGGATGTGCCAGCCGCTTGATCTGGTAGACGTAGTCCGCGGCGACGAGCTCCCGCGTGCCGGTATGCGCAAAGTCGCGCAACTCGTGGATGTCGCGCAGGGCCTCCGGCGTCAGGTCGTGGTACCGGAACCGCCCGGCGCCATCGCGCGCGAACGCCGGGTGCGGCTGGTAGAGGATGCCGGGGCGAATGCGGATTTCATAGACGCTGTAGGCCACCTTCTGCGCACCGTCGGCGAGCCGCGTGCCGTTCGCGTCGAGAAAATAGGGCGCGGGCACTTCCCTGGCGGTCATCGGAACCAGTGTATAGGGACGCTTCAGGTAGTGGTACTGGAGCGGCGGTTCGTAGATCTGGGCATTGAACTCGGCCTCGTCCTCGCTGTAGGACTGAACCGGATCGAGGTGCTTCGGCCGCTCGGTGAAGGCTGCGTACTGGATGTTGGCCGCGGCCTCGCCGGCCGGGTAGGGATCGTTCCAGACGCGATCGCAGCCGGCCGTGCCAAACGCGACCGCAACGAATACCGGCCAGAACCACACGGAGCGCATCGGCGCAGTGTAACTTGATCGACCGCGCCGTGCGCGGCGCAGCGATCCGCAGCGATCGTCGCCGGGGTGTTTTCGTTATAATCCGGCGTCTTTTTCGGGAGAGTCGCGATGGCCCTGCTTGCCGGCAAACGCATCCTGATCACCGGTCTGCTCAGCAACCGCTCGATTTCCTACGGTGTTGCCCAGGCCGCCCACCGAGAAGGCGCGGAACTCGCGTTCACCTACCAGAACGAGCGTTTCAGGGAGCGGGTCGCCGAACTGGTCGCACCATTCGGCAGCACGCTGATGTTTCCGTGCGACGTCGCCTCCGACTCCGACATCGAGTCCCTGTTCGAGGCATTGCACCGGAACTGGGACGGACTCGACGGGCTGGTTCATTCGATCGCCTACGCGCCGCGCGAAGCGCTCTCCGGTGACTTCCTCGAAACGATCTCGCGCGAAGCCTTCCGGATCGCGCACGATGTCAGCAGCTACAGCTTCGTCGCACTGGCCAAGGCGGCCCTGCCGATGATGCAGGGCAGACCTGCGGCGATGGTCACCCTGACCTATCTCGGCGCGGTGCGCACGATGCCGAATTACAACGTCATGGGCCCGGCGAAGGCGAGCCTGGAAGCGGCGCTGCGCTACATGGCGATGAGCCTCGGCCCCAGGGGTATTCGCGCCAACGCCGTCTCCGCCGGACCGATCAAGACCCTCGCGGCGGCAGGCATCGGCAACTTCGGGAAACTGCTCGCCTACAACGAAAAGCACGCACCGCTGCGCCGCAATGTCACGATCGACGAAGTAGGCAACGCGGTCGCCTTCCTGCTGTCGGATCTGGCCAGCGGCATCACCGGCGAAGTGCTCTATGTCGACGGCGGTTTCAACACGACCGCGCTGGGCAACGCCGAGGCCGCGAATTCCTAGCGTTCCTTCGCTTCGAGCGCGCTCTGGTTGATCTCGACCGGGTAGCGCGCACGCAACGCGGCGAGGTAGCCGGCCAGATCCGCCTCGGCGGCCGCTCGTGCGATTGCCTGGCGCAGTTCTTCCGTCGCCTTGGGATCGCGCGGCGCGTCCGCCTGGCGCACGGCGAGCACGTGATAGATGCCGTAGCCGCCGCCGGGCAGTGGGGCACCCGCGTAGGACGACAGCCGGCTCGAGGCGATCTTGAACACGGCCCGCACCCCCGCCGCCGAAATCGAGGCATCCGGCGCCCTTGCGATCGTGCGCTTCGGCTGCCACTCCAGCTCGATCTTCTCTCCCTTGTTCAGCCGGGCGAGCCGCTCGCCGCCCTCCGCCACGGCGAGGCGGGCCGCTTCTTCCTGCACGAACCGGCGTTCCAGTTCGTCGCGCACGCTCTCGATCGGACGCAGGCCGGCGGCCTTGTGTTCGACCACGCGAGCCGCGACGAGCGTGTTCGGCGCCACCTCGACGGCTTCGGTATTGCGCCGGTTCTTGATCGCGTCCTCGGCGAACAGCGCGTTGATCAGGCGCTCGTTCGCGAGCTCTCCGCCGACAGGCGGCTTGCCCTTCACGATCCAGCCGGATTGCCGGATCGGCAACTTCATCTTCTCGGCGACCGGTTTCAGGCTGTCGGCCTGCTCATAGACCGTGTTGCTGAAATTCTCGGCGACCTCCGCAATCTTGCGCGCGGCCGCCTGCTGCTTGAGTTCGCGCAGGATGTCCTCGCGCACCTCCTCGAATGCTCGGCCGCCACCTGCCTGGATTCCGGTCAGCCGGATGATGTGGAAGCCGAAGTCCGAGCGCACGACGTCGCTCACCTCGTTTTCCTTCAGCGAGAATACCGCGTCCTCGAAGGGTTTCAGCATCGCGCCGCGCGCGAAGAAGCCGAGATCGCCCCCATTGGCCGCGGAGCCTTCGTCCTTCGAATGCTGTTTTGCGAGCGCGGCAAAGTTCTCGGGGTTGGCCCGGACCTGCTTCAGGATTTCGCCGGCCTTGGTCCGGGCCTGCTCGACCTGGTCGGCCGGCGCATCCTGCGCGACCGGGATCAGGATGTGGCTCGCCCTGCGCTGCTCGGGCCGTGCGTAACGATCCTTGTGCGACTCGTACCAGTTCCGGACTTCCTGATCGGCAACGGTGACCTGCTCCGCAACCGTGGCCGCGCTGAGCACGACATACTCCGCGCGGACCTGCTCGGGAACCTCGAAGAGCTTGCGGTTGGCCTCGTAGTAGCGGCGCAGCGCATCGTCCGTCACCTTCACCCGCGAGGCAAACTGCTCGGGCTTGAAGAGCGCCTCGGCCACCTCGCGCTGCTCGGTCTGCAGTGCCAGCCAGCGTGCGGATTCCGAACGGGTCGCAAAAGCGCCCTCGCCCAGCGCCGCGGCGATCTGCTGGACGGCGAGATCCTGCCGCAGGCGCTGCTCGAACGCGGGTTCGCTCAACCCCTGCGCCCGCAGCAGTTCTTCGTAACGGGTTCGCGAGAACTGCCCGTCGGCCTGAAGCTGGGGAATCGAGCCGATGAACGCTCGAAGCTGATCGTCCGTGACCGTCAGGTGAGCGTCCATCGCCCGCAGCAGCAGCAGGCGCTGGTTGATCATCGATTCGAGCACCGCACGGCGCGCTTCGGGTCGATCGAGCATGGCCGGCGAGTACTCCTTGCCGAGCGCCGTGCGCAGCCGGTCCTGTTGCTCGCGAAGCGTCTGGCTGAACTCGGCCGGCCCGATCTTCGTGTCGCCCACCTTGGCCACATCGGTGCCGGTCTTGATCCATCCCATGTAGGAATCCACGCCCCAGAACGCGAACGGCAGAATGATCAGGGCGAGGATGATCTGGACGACACGCTTGCTGTTTCGGACTTGATCGAACATTTTCCCGGCTACCATGAAAAAAGGCGAACTCTCGTTCGCCTTTCCCGAATCTGGCGGAGTGGACGGGACTCGAACCCGCGACCCCCGGCGTGACAGGCCGGTATTCTAACCAGCTGAACTACCACTCCTGTTGTTTCCGCGCCCGCCGCTCGATGGTGGGTGCTGACGGGCTCGAACCGCCGACATCCGCCTTGTAAGGGCGACGCTCTACCGACTGAGCTAAGCACCCGCGCTTGCCCGTACTACGCTACGCGGGCTGCGGCGAAAGCACGCTAGTTTAAAGCATCCTTGAGCCGCTTTCCAGCGCGGAACTTCGGAACCTTCGCCGCCTTGATCCGGATCGACGCACCGGTGCGGGGATTGCGCCCGCTGCGAGCCGCGCGCCGCACGGTGTAGAACGTTCCGAAACCGACCAGTGTCACCATCGCCCCCTTCTTCAGCGAGGTCCGCACCCCACCGATGGCGGCATCGAGTGCGCGGCCGGCCGCCGCCTTGGAGATGTCAGCCTGCTTGGCAATATGGTCGATCAGTTCCGTCTTGTTCACTTGGGTCCCCTCTTGTCGTGGATCGGACGTTCCGGACGCGGTGTTCGCGATCGTTCACCGCCTGATGATGTGGCTGGCCAGCGCTGTTTCTTCGGATGCGGCGCGAGCATCGGCTCGTTGACGCCGCACGCGCTTTATAGCAAGCCGAAAATCCCCGTGTCAAGCGCTTCGCGCAAAGCAGACGAATTCCGACATGCATCGTTCCGTTCGTTCCGACGGCGATGCGTCCCTGGCCTTGCGCTGCGCCCACCGCCGCGTGCGCAAGTCGGTCTCAAACGATCTTCAGTGTGTGATCAGACTGGAATCCTTCGACTCCGCGGCAGGCGGCGGAAGCGGGCCGCCGTCCCCCGAGGCCGCTTCCGCCTTGTCCGCCAACGGCTCGGGCTTGCGCTCCAGTGCAAGCTCCAGCACCTTGTCGATCCATTTCACCGGCAGGATCTCGAGTCCGTTCTTGATGTTGTCCGGGATCTCCACGAGATCCTTGACGTTTTCCTCGGGGATCAACGCGATCCGGATTCCGCCCCGGTGCGCCGCGAGCAGTTTCTCCTTCAGCCCGCCGATGGGCAGCACCTCGCCGCGCAGCGTGATCTCTCCCGTCATCGCCACGTCGGCGCGCACCGGTATGCCGGTGAGCACCGAGACGAGCGCCGTCGCGATCGCGATGCCCGCGCTCGGACCATCCTTGGGGGTGGCACCTTCCGGAAGGTGAACGTGCAGGTCGCTCGACTGATAGAAATTCTCGTCGATGCCCAGTTGCTTGGCGCGACGGCGCACCACGGTGAGCGCCGCCTGAATCGACTCCTGCATGACTTCGCCCAGCTTGCCGGTGGTCATCGTCTTGCCCTTGCCGGGCACGACCACCGCCTCGATCGTCAGCAACTCGCCGCCGACCTCGGTCCACGCCAGCCCGGTAACCTGCCCGATCTGGTTCTGTTTCTCTGCGATGCCGAAGGTGTAGCGGCGCACGCCGAGGAACTTGTCGATATTCTTCGAGTTGACGATGACCTTGTTCTTGCGCTTGCGCAGCACGAGCGACTTGACGACCTTGCGGCAGATCCGCGAAACCTCACGCTCCACCGCGCGAACGCCGGCCTCCCGCGTGTAGTAGCGGATCACGTCCATGATCGCCTCGTCGAGCACCGACAGTTCGTCCTTCTTCAGCCCGTTCGCCTTCAATTGTTTCGGAAGCAGGTAGCGGCGCACGATGTTGAGCTTCTCGTCCTCCGTGTAGCCCGACAGCCGGATGACTTCCATGCGGTCGAGCAGCGGCGCGGGAATGTTCAGCGTGTTGGCCGTCGCGACGAACATCACGTCCGAGAGGTCGTAGTCGACTTCCACGTAGTGATCCACGAACGTGCTGTTCTGCTCCGGGTCGAGCACCTCGAGCAGCGCCGAGGACGGATCGCCGCGGAAATCCATGCCGAGTTTGTCGACCTCGTCGATCAGGAACAGCGGATTGCGCACGCCGACCTTGGACATGTTCTGCAGGATCTTGCCCGGCATCGACCCGATGTAGGTGCGCCGGTGCCCGCGAATCTCCGCCTCGTCGCGAACGCCGCCCACCGACATGCGAACGAACTTTCGGTTGGTGGCTCGCGCGATCGACTGGCCGAGCGAGGTCTTGCCGACACCGGGCGGACCGACCAGACACAGGATCGGCGCCTTCAGTTTCTCCACCCGCTGCTGCACGGCGAGGTACTCCAGGATGCGCTCCTTGACCTTCGCCAAGCCGTAGTGATCCTTCTCCAGGACGGCTTCGGCCGCCGCCAGATCCTTGTTGATGCGCGTCTTCTTCTTCCACGGCAGGCCGACGAGCGTTTCCACGTAGTTGCGCACGACGGTCGCTTCGGCGGACATCGGCGACATCAGCTTGAGCTTCTTCAGCTCGGCCATCGCCTTGTTCTGCGCCTCCTTGCTCATTCCGGCGGCCTTGACCTTTTTTTCCATCTCGTCGAGGTCGGCGCCTTCCTCGCCCTCGCCGAGTTCCTTCTGGATGGCCTTGACCTGTTCGTTCAGGTAGTACTCGCGCTGGCTCTTCTCCATCTGGCGCTTGACGCGCCCGCGGATGCGCTTTTCCACCTGCAGGATGTCGAGCTCGGATTCGAGCTGGGTCAGCAGCCGCTCCAGCCGCTGCGTGACCGGGAAGATCTCGAGGATCTCCTGCTTCAGTTCGAGCTTGAGCGGCAGATGCGCCGCTACGGTGTCGGCCAGTCTGCCCGGATCCTCGATGCCCGCGATGGAACCGAGCACTTCGGGCGGAATTTTCTTGTTCAGTTTGACGAACTGTTCGAACTGCGCGAGCACGGCGCGGCGCATTCCTTCGATCTCGTGGTTCGCGCCCGGCTCGTCGGAAACGGGGATGACGTGCGCCATGAAGACCGTGTGCTGGTCGTCGATCTGCTCGGCGCGCCCGCGCCGCGCGCCTTCCACCAGCACTTTCACGGTGCCGTCGGGAAGCTTCAGCATCTGCAGGATGTTGGCGATGCAACCCACGCCGTAGATGTCTTCGGCCTGAGGCTCGTCCTTGGCCGCAGATTTCTGCGCCGCCAGCAGGATGCCCTTGCCGGTTTCCATGGCGATCTCGAGCGCCCGGATCGACTTCGGCCGCCCGACGAAAAGTGGAATCACCATGTGCGGGAATACCACTACGTCACGCAACGGAAGCAGCGGAAGTTCGACTCGCTCGGTGCTCGATTCGGAATTGCCGGGCATGGGAGGATCCTCAACGGTAAGGCTCATCCGCCCCAGATGGGGGCGCAACGCGACGATTCAACCCGGGTCATCCGTCAGGACGACTCGAAGGTGCCGTTCGATCGACGCGCGGCCCCGGACCCATACGCGACCGCCAAAGCGGTCACTGGCGCCCCGAATGGATGATCTGCGTTCAAACCGGATTGCCCATCAGGCGGCCCTTTGGGCCTACGCGCGCCCTGGCGGGCGCTTTGCGGCATCCTGCCGCCCGTGCTTCGCGCCCATCGCCACTGCGACGGGCTGGTCGCCCGTATGACATTGTGCTCACAAACCGCATCGCCATCTTTGCGCGTCCCGATGGACAATCCGGGTTCAAGCCGCCCGCCGGGCGGCGATCATTTCGATCCTGCGACCTTGGCCTGATCGGAATAGAGCACGATCGGTTTGCCGTCGCCCTCGACGGTGTTTTCGTCGACCACGACCTTGCTGACATTTTCCATGGTCGGGAGTTCATACATGATGTCGAGCAGCGAGGTTTCGAGGATGGAGCGCAGCCCGCGCGCGCCAGTCTTGCGTTTGAGCGCGCGGCGGGCGATCGCGCGCAGTGCGGGCTGCCGGAATTCCAGCTCGACCCCTTCCATGGAGAACAGCCGCTGATACTGCTTCGTCAGCGCGTTCTTCGGTTCCAGCAGGATCTGGATCAGGGCCGCTTCGTCGAGCTCGTGCAGCGTCGCGACCACGGGAAGCCGGCCGACGAACTCCGGGATCAGCCCGTAGCGGATCAGATCTTCCGGCTCGACCAGCCGCAGCGTTTCGGTCACGTTCTTGCCGTCGCGGCTCCTGACTTGCGCACCGAAGCCGATGCCCGCGTTCTCGGTGCGCAGCCGGATGATCTTGTCCAGCCCGTCGAAGGCGCCGCCGCAGATGAACAGGATGTTCGTGGTATCGACCTGCACGAAGTCCTGGTTCGGGTGCTTTCGTCCGCCTTGCGGGGGCACCGAAGCGATCGTTCCCTCGATGAGCTTGAGCAGCGCCTGCTGCACGCCCTCGCCCGACACGTCGCGCGTGATCGACGGGTTGTCCGACTTGCGCGAGATCTTGTCGATCTCGTCGATGTAGACGATGCCCTGCTGCGCCTTCTCCACCTCGTAGTCGCACTTCTGCAGCAGCTTCTGGATGATGTTCTCGACGTCCTCGCCGACATAACCCGCTTCGGTGAGCGTCGTCGCATCGGCCATGACGAACGGCACGTTGAGCATCCTGGCCAGCGTCTGCGCCAGCAGCGTCTTGCCCGAGCCGGTCGGACCGATCAGAAGGATGTTGCTCTTCGCCAGCTCCACCTCGTCGCTCTTGGACAGGTGCTTGAGCCGCTTGTAGTGGTTGTACACGGCGACCGACAGGATGCGTTTGGCATGATCCTGGCCGATCACGTATTCGTCCAGGATCGCGCCGATCTCCTTCGGCGTGGGCAGCTCGCCGCGGCCGCTCTTGGGTCCCTGATCCGCGGCGATCTCGTCGCGGATGATGTCGTTGCACAGTTCGATGCACTCGTCGCAGATGAACACCGAAGGCCCGGCGATGAGCTTGCGCACCTCGTGCTGGCTCTTGCCGCAAAACGAACAGTACAGCAGCTTGTCTGTGCCGGATTTCCTGTCTGCCATCGCCGTGTGTCCCGCCGTGTGAGCCCTACGCCGCCGCCTCTGCGCGGCTGGTCAGAACCTTGTCCACGAGGCCGTAGTCGACCGCATCCGCTCCCGAGAAGAAGAAATCCCGGTCGGTATCGCGTTCGATGCGTTCGATCGGCTGCCCGGTGTGCTGCGCCATGAGTTCGTTCAACCGTTGCCTGAGGTAGAGGATTTCCTTCGCATGGATCTCGATATCCGCGGCCTGGCCCTGAAATCCCCCCATCGGCTGATGGATCATGATCCGCGAGTTCGGCAGCGCGAAACGTTTCGCCTTCGCACCCGCGCACAGCAGGAATGCACCCATGCTGGCGGCCTGGCCGATGCACAGGGTGCTGACGTCCGGCTTGATGAACTGCATCGTATCGTAGATCGCCAGCCCTGCCGATACCGATCCGCCCGGCGAGTTGATGTAGAAATTGATGTCCTTGTCCGGATTCTCGGATTCCAGGAACAATAACTGCGCGACGATCAGGTTCGCGGTGATGTCGTTCACGGGACCGACGAGGAATACGACGCGCTCCTTCAGCAGCCGTGAATAAATGTCGTACGCGCGCTCGCCGCGCCCGCTGGTCTCGATCACCATCGGGATCAGGCCGAGGGCCTGGGGTTCCCGGTGCTGCCCGGCGCCGCATGCCTCGAATTCGTTCATGCCGAAATCCCTCTCCCGTACCCGGTTCGTCTCGTCACGGGCATCATGCCGCCGCGCCCATCAGTTCGTCGAAGCTCACCGGCTTGTCCACGACCTTCGCGTTTGCCAGCACCCAATCGACCACGTTCTCCTCGACCACGAGCGCCTCGACCTGTGCGAGCTGCTCCCGTTGTGAATAGTACCAGCGCACCACCTCCGACGGGTCTTCGTAGCTTTGGGCGAAGTCGTCGACCATCGTCCGCACCTGTTCGGGTTTCGCATTCAAGCCACGAATTCTGACTATTTCGGCAAGGATCAACCCCAGCTTGACCCTGCGCTTCGCCGGTTCGCTGAACCAGCCCGGCTCGACGCCGACGTTCGCCGGATCCACCCCGCGCTGGCGCAGATCGTTCTGCGCGTTGTGCGCGAGCTGATGCGCCTCCTCCTGAACGAGAGACAGCGGCACTTCGATCTCATTGGCCTGCAACAACGCATCCATGACCTGCTGCTTGATCCGGTTGCGCAGCCGCTTGCGGACCTCGCGATCGAGGTTGGACCGGACCTCGGCGCGCATCCGAACGAGGTCACCATCGGCGATGCCCAGCGACTTGGCGAAATCCGCATCGACATCGGGGAGCAGCGGTTCCTCGACCCGTTTCACCACCACCTCGAACCGGGCGCTCTTGCCCGCGAGGTCCCGGGCATGGTAATCGTCTGGAAAAGCGACGTCGAACGACTTCCGGTCGCCTGCCGCCATGCCCGCGAGCTGCGAATCGAAATCCGGCAGCATCGTACCCGCTCCGAGCACGACGACGAAATCGGTCCCATCGCCTCCGGGAAAGGGCTGTCCGTCGATTCGTCCGGTGAAATCCAGCTTCATGCGGTCGCCCGATGCGGCGGCTCGCCGGACCTCGCCATAGCGCGTGCGCTGCTTGCGCAGCACCTCGATCGTCTTGTCCACATCCGCCTCGCCGAGCTCGATGGTCGGGCGTTCGATTCGCACATCGCCGACGTCGGCCAGCGCGATGTCCGGATAGACCTCGAAGACCGCCGAGAATTCTAGACTCGCCGGATCGCCCCCGTCCTTGCGTTCGAAGCGCGGAAGGCCCGCCACGCGCAGATTATGGTTGCGCACCGCGTCGCCGAAAGCGCGTTGCACCGCCTCGCCGATCGCCTCCGAGCGCGCCTGCGGCCCGTATTGCTGCGCGACGAGCTTGAAGGGTACCTTGCCCGGCCGGAATCCGGCCATCTTCACCGTGCGCGACAACTTCTTCAGCCGCGCGTCGACTTCGCGGTCGATCTGCGCCAGCGCCACCGACATGTCGAGGGTTCTCAGAAGCGCAGAGGGTTGCGGTTGGTGCGGTTCGAGCGGTTCGTTCTGCTGGGTCTGCATGGGAAGTTCCTGAAACTCGCCGAAATGGGAGTCGTCCCGCCGGGAGCCCGCCGAGGAAGCCGGACGGTTCACGGCGTGCCGGCCGAGCTGCGACGGCATGCCTCGCCGTGCCTTGACGTCACACGGCCTGCGCGACCGGCGGAATTCTATCACAGCGAATCCGCGTGCCCGCGCGGGTGCGAACAGCGTTCCAGCCGGCCGATGTTGCGCATTGCCGGCCGGTGCGCGACTCAACCGCAGCGGCCGTCGTGCCGTTGTATTCGCCGAGGAACTTCGCGGCAGCGGGGGACTCACAGCCGGTGAATTCGTCATGTGCCGCGCGGTCGGTCGGCCGGCACGCGGCGCGTAAGATGCCGGTGTCCGTGCGCGACACTGGCACAGACGCAGGCGGTCGAACATCGACAGGAGGGATGCAAATGAAATTCCTGAGCGAATATCAGGCCCGCTACGAATCGGCCCGCGAGGAGGAGTTGAGCGTCCAGGAATACCTCGAGGTATGCCGCAGCGACGCCGCGGCGTATGCCACTGCGGCGGAACGGCTGCTGATGGCCATCGGCGAACCGGAGCTGATCGACACGAGAACCGATGCCCGGCTTTCGCGCATCTTCTCCAACAAGATCATCAAGCTCTACCCCGCCTTCCGGGACTTCTATGGCCTGGAGGACGTGATCGAGAACATCGTCGCGTACTTCCGCCATGCGGCCCAGGGGCTGGAGGAGAAGAAGCAGATCCTCTACCTGCTCGGACCGGTCGGCGGCGGCAAGTCCTCGCTGGCGGAAAAACTCAAGCAACTGATGGAGCGCGTGCCGTTCTACGCTCTCCAGGGTTCGCCGGTTCACGAATCTCCGCTCGGCCTGTTCAACCCGGACGAGGATGGCCACATCCTGGAAGAGGATTTCCGCATTCCCCGCCGCTATCTGAATGGCATCATGTCGCCCTGGGCGGTCAAGCGGCTGCACGAATTCAACGGCGACATCACCCGCTTCAAGGTCGTGAAACTCGTGCCGTCCGTGCTGCGCCAGATCGCGGTCGCCAAGACCGAGCCGGGCGACGAGAACAACCAGGACATCTCGGCGCTGGTCGGCAAGATCGATATCCGCAAGCTGGAACAGTACGCGCAGAACGACCCGGACGCGTACAGCTGCTCGGGCGGGCTGTGCCTCGCCAACCGCGGGCTGCTCGAGTTCGTCGAGATGTTCAAGGCCCCGATCAAGGTTCTGCACCCGCTGCTCACCGCCACGCAGGAAGGCAACTACAAGGGTACGGAAGGCTTCGGCGCGATCCCGTTCGATGGCATCGTGCTCGCGCATTCGAACGAGTCGGAATGGCTGGCTTTCAAGAACAACCGCAACAACGAAGCCTTCCTCGACCGCATCTACACGGTCAAAGTGCCCTATTGCCTGCGCGTGTCCGACGAGATGAAGATCTACGGCAAGCTGCTGGCCAATTCATCGCTTTCGCACGCTCCCTGTGCCCCGGACACGCTGCGCATGATGGCCCAGTTCGCGGTGCTCTCGCGGCTCAAGGAGCCCGAGAACTCGAGCGTGCTGTCGAAGATGCGCATCTATGACGGCGAGAATCTCAAGGACACCGACCCGAAGGCCAAGTCGTACCAGGAGTATCGCGACTACGCGGGAGTCGACGAAGGCATGACGGGGTTGTCGACACGCTTTGCCTTCAAGGTGCTGTCGAAGGTGTTCAATTTCGATCACCGCGAGGTGGCGGCCAATCCCGTACACCTGATGTACGTGCTCGAGCAGGCCATCGCGCAGGAGCAGTTCCCGCCCGAGACCGAGGGACGCTACCTGCGTTTCATCAAGGAGTACCTTGCGCCGCATTATGCCGAATTCATCGGCAAGGAGATCCAGACTGCCTATCTCGAGTCGTATTCCGAGTACGGACAGAACATCTTCGACCGCTATGTCACCTACGCCGATTTCTGGATCCAGGACCAGGACTACCGCGACCCGAACACCGGAGAGATTTTCGACCGTGCCGCGCTCAACGACGAACTGGAGAAGATCGAGAAGCCGGCCGGCATCGGCAACCCGAAGGACTTTCGCAACGAGATCGTCAATTTCGTGCTTCGCGCGCGCGCCAAGAACGCGGGAAAGAACCCGCTGTGGACGTCGTACGAGAAACTTCGCGCAGTGATCGAGAAGAAGATGTTCTCGAATACGGAGGACCTGCTGCCGGTGATCTCCTTCAACGCCAAAGCCTCGGCCGACGAGCAGAAGAAGCATCAGGACTTCCTCAATCGGATGACCGAAAAGGGTTACACGGAGAAGCAGGTGCGCCTGCTGTGCGAATGGTACCTGCGGGTGCGCAAGTCCTCGTGAGCAGTGCAACGCGGGCGTGCGGCGGCGCGAGCGCGTCGAGCTGACCCGGCGAAGGGAGAACCGAGTGTTTCGCGTCGTCGATCACCGCTACGACAGTCGGAACAAGAGCGCGGTCAACCGCCAGCGGTTCTTCCGCCGGTTCCGCGCGCAGATCCGGCGCGCGGTATCCGACGCCATCACCGGGCGCAGCATCACGGACATCGACGCCGGCGAGGACATCAGCATTCCAGCCAAGGATCTCTCCGAACCGCAGTTCGGCCTGGGCGAGGGCGGGGTTCGCGAGAACGTCTATGCCGGCAACGACCGTTTCAACGCCGGGGACGAAGTCGAGCGCCCGCTGGCCGGCCAGGGCGAGGGCCGCGGAGGTGCCGGTGACGGGACGGGGCTGGAGGACGACTTCGTCTTTCACGTGTCGCGCGAGGAATTTCTCAACCTCTTCTTCGACGATCTGGCGCTTCCCGATCTGGTGAAGAAGGAACTGGCCCGGATCCCCGAGCACAAGCTGGTACGGGCCGGCTTCAGCCAGACCGGCGTCCCGGCCAATCTGAACATCGTGCGTTCCATGCGCGGCGCGCTCGGCCGCCGCACCGCGCTCGCGGCACCGTACCGCATGCGGCTTCAGGAAGCGGAGCAGGAACTGGCCGAGCTCGTCCCGGTTCGCGGGGATGACGACGACGCCGTGCGCGCGTTGCGCGAGGAGATCGCGCACCTGAAGACGCGCATCGAAGCGATTCCCTTCATCGACAGCTTCGATCTGCGCTTCAACAACCGGATCCGGCAACCCAGACCGACGACCCAGGCGGCGATGTTCTGCCTGATGGACGTGTCCGGATCGATGGACGAAGAGAAGAAGGAAATCGCGAAGCGCTTCTTCCTGCTGCTGTACCTGTTCCTGCGGCGCAACTACGAGAATGTCGATGTCGTGTTCATCCGTCATCACACGGTCGCGTCCGAAGTCACCGAGGAAGAGTTCTTCCATTCGCGCGAGTCCGGCGGGACGGTGGTCTCCAGCGCGCTGAAGCTGATGCACGAGATCATCCGCGACCGCTATTCGAGCGGGGCCTGGAACCTCTACGGCGCCCAGGCTTCCGACGGCGACAACTGGGACAACGATTCGCCGGTGTGCCGCGACCTGCTCATCGACGCGATCGTTCCGCTGGTGCAATATTTCGCCTATGTCGAGATCGCCGCAGGCGAGCCCCAGAACCTCTGGCGGGAGTACCTGCGAGTCGCCGCGCGCAGTCCCCGGTTCGCGATGCAGCGCATCGGCGATCTCACCGACATCTATCCGGTATTCCGCGAGCTGTTCAGAAAGAAGGCGGCCGCATGAGCCGCGAGCGGCGGCCGGGCGCAGCGGGCACGCGACCGAGCGCGCGCGGAGCGCACGGACGCGGCGCGCGGCCACTGCCCGCACCCGGCGAGTGGTCGATCGAACTGATCGAGCGTTACAACGGCGAGCTCGCCCGGCTTGCGGCCGGCTTCGGACTGGACACCTACCCGATCCAGATCGAGCTGATCACGGCCGAGCAGATGATGGACGCCTATGCCTCGATCGGAATGCCGACGTACTACCACCACTGGTCCTTCGGCAAGCACTTTCTGGCCACCGAGAAGCGCTACAAACGCGGCCAGATGGGACTCGCGTACGAGATCGTCATCAATTCCGACCCCTGCATCGCCTACCTCATGGAAGAGAACACCATGACGATGCAGGCCCTGGTGATCGCACACGCCGCCTATGGCCACAATTCGTTCTTCAAGAACAACTACCTGTTCACGACCTGGACCAGCGCCGAAGGCATCATCGACTACCTGCTGTTCGCGCGGAATTACATCGCCGAATGCGAGCAGCGTCACGGGGAACAGCGCGTCGAGGAACTGCTCGATTCCTGCCATGCGCTGATGAACCTCGGCGTCGATCGCTACAAGCGCTCGTCCCGGCTCTCGCTCGAGCGTGAGCGCGAGCGCCAGAGGGAGCGCGAAGCGTTCATCCAGGCGCAGGTCAACGACCTTTGGCGCACGCTGCCCGCACACGAGCAGGTCGAGGCCGGCGAAGAGCCGGTCCGTTTCCCTGCGGAGCCGCAGGAAAACCTGCTGTACTTCGTCGAGAAGCACGCACCGCTACTCGAGCCCTGGCAGCGCGAGATCGTGCGCATCGTGCGCAAGATCGCGCAGTACTTCTACCCGCAGCGCCAGACCCAGGTGATGAACGAGGGCTGGGCCTGCTTCTGGCATTACACGCTGATCAACGCGTTGTATGACGAGGGGCTGCTCGCAGAACACTTCATGATCGAATTCCTGCAGCACCACACCAACGTCATCGCTCAGCCGCCCTACGACAGCCCGCATTACTCGGGCATCAATCCCTACGCGCTCGGGTTCGCGATGTGGCGCGACCTGCGCCGAATCTGCGAACGACCCGATGCCGAGGACCGGGAATGGTTTCCCGAGATCGCGGGCAGCGACTGGCGGACCTGCCTCGACTTCGCGATGCGCAACTTCAAGGACGAGAGCTTCATCGCCCAGTTCCTGTCCCCGCGGCTGATCCGCGAGTTGCGCCTGTTCGCGGTGCTCGACGACGATCGCCAGGAGCATCTGCGCATCTCCGCCATACACGACGCGCGCGGCTACCGCGCGATCCGCAACGCGCTCTCCCTCCAGTACAACCTCGGCAATCTCGAGCCCGATGTCCAGGTCTGGAACGCCGACATCCGCGGCGACCGGTCGTTGACCCTGCGCCACCGGCAGACCCATCGCCGCCCGCTGCACCAGGCGACCGAGGAGGTGCTCAAGCACATGGCCCGCCTGTGGGGTTTCACGGTGCGCCTGGAGACGCTGCGCGAGGACGGCTCGATCGAGCTCACCGGCGAATGCAGGGTGGAGAAACGCAAGGGCGCGCGCTGAATGCGGCGTGCGCGCCGGCTTCCTTCCGTGCCTTCATGCCGCGAGGCGCCGCCTCGCGGTACAGGCCAGCACGCCGAGGCCGGACAACAGCAGCATCCAGTCTCGTGGCTCCGGCACGGGTGCCAGCGAACCCGTGACGGCGATGTCGTCGATCCCAACCCATTCGTCATTGCCGACCGCGTTTGCGGTGATGAAGCGCAACTCGAGCTCGCCGATGCCGGCCGCCGCACCGGGAAGCGTCAGCGAGACGGGCGTCGTCAGCCCCGCGGCCGAGCCCGCGGTCGCATCCGCGATGAACGCCGACGGCAGATCGATGAAATCCCCGGCGGCGCCGCTGCGATACTGCAGCGCGATCGGCTGGAGCGCATCGTCCATTGAACCGTCCAGGTCGCGCGCGACGAAACTCACCTGCACGTCCTGCCAGCCACGCGTGTCCAGATGCAGCAGCAGGAAGGGCGCATCCGCGGTACCCGATCCCTGCAGCCCGACGACCGGATCGGCCAGCTCGAATTCGGCGAGTCCGCCCGAGGTCAGCGTATTCGGATTGAGCTGATTCGCGAGCACCTGCACCGGTGTGGCCGTTCCCGGCGCGAGGATAGACGACGGATCCGCACCGGCGCCCGACACGAGGCCATCACCGCGATGACCGAGGATGCCCGGGACCTGCGACCAGTCGTCGTTGGCACCGATCAGCGAGACGTCGGTCCAGTCCTGATCGAACGGCAACGGGCGATAGCTTCCGTCGGCATGGGCGGAAGCCGCGCACAGCAGCGAAAGCGACGCGAGGGCCATACAAAGTCCGGATTTGCGCAACATGAGGAGCCTCCCTTTGGTTGAGTTGCGCAACCAGTGTGAGCCGGCGGGCGCCACCGCTCAATACGCCGTCATGCCTAGGAAGGGTCGGCCTGACGCGCTATGACGTTCGTTCGGAGTGTGCTCCGGGTTCCGGCGAAGACACCGGCGATGGTGCGAAGGGCGGGACTCGAACCCGCATGCCGTGGGGCGCTGGAACCTAAATCCAGTGCGTCTGCCAATTCCGCCACCTTCGCGGCGAGCGCGAATCCTATCACGCGCGAACGTGCGTCGCGCCCGGGTCGCCGGAGGCGGTCCGCCCGCGCTCCCAGGCCCAGGCATGAGCGAGGATCGTGTCGAGCGCAGCGTATCGCGGCTGCCAGCCGAGCACGCTGCGCGCGCGGGTCGAGTCGGCCACGAGCCGCGCGGGATCGCCGTCGCGCCGCGGCGCATCGATGACCTTCACGGCGCGCCCGGTCACCCGCCTCGCGGTGTCGATGACTTCCTGCACGGAGTAGCCGTTGCCGTTACCCAGATTGAACGCCGTGCTCGATCCGCCCGCGCGCAGATATTCGAGCGCCAGCAGGTGTGCCTGGCACAGGTCGGCGACGTGGATGTAGTCGCGCACGCAGGTACCGTCGCGCGTATCGTAGTCGCGTCCGAACACGCTGACCGCATCGCGCCGGCCGGAGGCCACCTGCAGCACGAGCGGGATCAGGTGCGTCTCGGGCTCGTGCCGCTCACCCAGTCGTCCGTCCGGGTCGGCTCCCGCCGCATTGAAGTAGCGCAGCGCCACGGATCTCAACCCGCAGGCGCGGTCGAGATCTTCCAGCGTGCGCTCGACCATCCGCTTCGAGCGACCGTAAGGATTGATCGGGTCGGCGGGATGCGCCTCGTCGATCGGCACGCGCCGAGGCTCGCCGAAGATCGCCGCGCTGGACGAGAAGATGAAGTGCGACACGCCGTGGGCGAGCATCGCCTCGAGCAGGTTCAGCGTGTTCGCGTAGTTGTTGCGGTAATACTTCAGCGGATCCCGGACCGACTCGCCGACCTGGATGAAGGATGCGAAATGCATCACCGCGTCGAAGCGCCCTGCCGAGAACAGGCCGTCGAGCGCGCGGCGATCGGCCAGATCGGCCTCCACCAGGGTGCCCGAGCGCACCGCGTCGCGGTAGCCGCCCGAAAGGTTGTCGAGCGTGACGACCTCATGACCGGCCTGCGCGCACAGCTCGACCATGTGCGAGCCGATGTAGCCGGCCCCGCCCGCGATCAGCAGCCTCATGCGCGGCCCCATCCGTCAGCCGCGGCCATAGCTGTCCTCGAAGCGCACGATGTCGTCCTCGCCCAGATAGCTGCCCGATTGCACCTCGACGATCTCGAGCGGCAGCTTGCCGGGATTCTCCAGACGGTGCTTGACGCCGAGCGGGATGTAGGCGGATTCGTTCTCGCCGAGCAGAAACACCTCTTCGCCGCGCGTCACGCGCGCGGTCCCGCGCACGACGACCCAATGCTCGGCGCGATGATGATGCATCTGCAGCGACAGCGTCGCGCCCGGGCTCACGACGATGCGTTTGACCTGGAAGCGCTCGCCGCGGTCGATGCTGTCGTAATATCCCCAGGGCCGATGGATCTTGCGGTGGGCGGCCACCTCGTCGCGCCCCTCCTGCTTCAGTCGCGCGACGATCGCCTTGACGTCCTGGGTTCGGTCCTTTGCGGCGACCATCACCGCATCGGGCGTCTCGACGACGACCACGCCCTCCAGACCCACGCACGCGACGAGTCGCCCCGCGGAGATCGCGAGGCTGTCGCGCGTCTCGTGCAGCATCACGTCGCCGCTCGCCACGTTGCCCTCACCATCCTTGGCGCTGACCGACCACAGCGCATCCCATGCGCCGACATCCGACCAGCCAGCGGCGAGCGGTACCACCGCGCCCCGGTCGGCGCCGATCCGTTCCATGACCGCATAGTCGATCGAATCGGCCGGACACGCGGCGAAGGCAGCGCGCGCGAGGCGCAGGAAATCCCGGTCGCGCTGCGCTCCGGCGAGCGCGTCGCGGCACGCCTGCGCGATGTCGGGCCGCAGCCGCTCGATCTCGCCGAGCCAGGCCGAAGCACGCATCACGAAGATGCCGCTGTTCCACAGGTAGCGCCCGGACGCGACGTATTCCTGCGCGCGCTCGAGATCCGGCTTCTCGACGAAGCGCGCCAGCGCATAGGCGCTGCCCGGCGCGGTGTCCGCAAGCGGCTCGCCGCGCTCGATGTAGCCGTAGCCGGTATGCGCCTCGCCGGGCACGACGCCGAAGGTCACCAGCCGGTCGCGTTCGGCGAGCTTCGCGGCGACCTCCACCGCGCGGCGGAAGGCATTCTCATTCGTCATGACGTGGTCGGCAGGCATCACGACCAGCACGGGATCCTCTCCCGAGGCGCTCGCATGCAGTGCGGCGACCGTCAGCGCAGGCGCGGTGTTGCGGCCGACCGGCTCCAGCATCACGACCTGCGCCGGTTGCCCCGCCTCGCGCAATTGCCCGGCGACGACGAAGCGGTATTCCTCGTTCGACACGACGATGGGCGCGCACCCCACCGTGCCACCGCTCTCGCCCGCGAGACGCAGCGCGGTCGCCTGCAGCATCGTGGTCGATCCCGACAGCGCCAGCAACTGCTTGGGATACTGCTCGCGCGAGGCCGGCCACAGGCGCGTGCCCGAACCGCCGCACAGGATGACGGGTTGAATCACCACTTCGGCACTCCTATCAGGTCGTCGGCCGCCACCGGCCGGAGGACAGCAGCTCTTCGAGACACAGCCCGAGTCCGATCCGCCAGTCCGGAACCTCGATCCCGAAGCGCCGGCGCACCTGCGCGCAGTCCAGTCGCGAATTCGCCGGACGGCGCGCAGGCAGCGGATAGTCGCCCGTTGCGATCGGCACGACCTCGCGTGCCTTCAGATCGATCGACGGGTCGATGCGCCGCGCCTGCGCCAGGATCGCGCTGGCGAAGCCGTGCCAGCTCGTCTCGCCGCCCGCGCTGAGATGAAACAGCCCGCTCGCGAAGGTTCGCGCGGCGCGCTCGGCGAGTGCCCGCGCGAGGATCTGCGCGCTCGCCTCGGCCAGGTAGCGTGCCCAGGTCGGCGCGCCGATCTGGTCCGCGACCACGCGCAACCGTTCGCGCTCGGTCGCCAGCCGCAGGATCGTGCGCAGGAAGTTCCCGCCGCGCGCCGCGTAGACCCAGCTCGTGCGCAGGATCAGGTGATCGGCGGCACCGGCCTGGATGGCCCGCTCGCCGGCGAGCTTGGTCGCACCATAGACGCCGAGCGGATTGGGGATATCGGTTTCGACATAGGGTTGCGGCTTGGTCCCGTCGAACACGTAATCGGTCGAATAATGGATCAGCAGCGCGGCGCGGCGCGCGGCCTCCCTCGCGAGCAGCGCAGGTGCCGTCGCATTGATCGCCTCGGCCGCGGCGACCTCGCTCTCGGCGCGATCGACGGCGGTGAATGCGGCGGCATTGACGATGACATCGGGCCCCACCCGGTCGAGCGCGCGCACGAGGCCGGGCGCATCGCCGAGATCGAGTTCAGGCTGCTCGAGCGCAACGACGTCACCCAGCGGCAGCAGCGTTCGGCGAAGCTCCCACGCGAGCTGGCCGTTGCGCCCCAGCACGACGATGCGGATCACGCGAACACCTCCGCTTGCCGAAGCGGCAGCCCTTTCGCATCCTTCGCCGAGAGCACCGGATCGCCCTCCAGCGGCCACGCGATGCCCAGCTCCGGGTCGTTCCACAGGATGCAGCGCTCGTCGCGCGGCGAATAGAAGTCGGTGGTCTTGTAGAAAAAGTCCACGGTGTCGGTGAGCACCAGGAAGCCGTGCGCAAAGCCCGGCGGGATCCACAGCATCCGCTGGTTTTCGTCGGACAGCTCGACGCCGAGCGCGCGCCCGAACGTCGCCGAGCTGCGGCGGATATCGACGGCGACGTCGAACACTGCGCCGCGTGAGGCCCGCACCAGCTTGCCCTGCGGATGGTCGATCTGGTAATGCAGCCCGCGCAACACGCCCCTGACCGAGCGCGAATGGTTGTCCTGCACGAACTCCGCCGTGATGCCGGCGACATCGGCCAGCACGCGCCGGTTGTAGCTCTCGAGGAAAAAGCCGCGCGCATCACCGAAGACTTTCGGCTCCAGGATCAGCACGTCGGCGATCGCGGTCGGGATGACGTTCATGCGGGCTATCGCTCTACGAAATCGCGCCGAAAGAGATTGCTTCGTCGCCGCGCTCCTCGCAATGACCGAGGAGAACCGAGGGGAACGAAGCCCGACGAAGTCCGGGAGTCCGTCATTGCGAAAAGGCCGGAGGCCGGCGAAGCAAGCCCGCGCGAAGCGCGCCGCGTCCACCCGGCATGCCAGGAGACTGCTTCGTCGCCGCGCCGCTCGCGACGACGGGGAGCTCGACGCACCGCCGGGCGAAACGCCGCATCGCGTGGTTCCTGCTCCGTGTACCGTTGCGGCCGCGCCCCGGCGGCTGGCTGCGACGAACGATGTCGCGCTCGTCGCGGCCGGGAGCGCTTCGCATCACAACCCCCCTTCTTCGAGCAGTCCGAGCAGATAGCGCCCGTACTCGTTCTTTTTCATCGGGTCGGCCAGCCGGCGCAACTGTTCGGCATCGATGTAGCCCATGCGGAACGCGATCTCCTCGGGACAGGCGATTTTCAGTCCCTGGCGCTTCTCCACGGTCTGGATGAACTGCGAGGCCTCGATCAGCGACTCGTGCGTGCCGGTGTCCAGCCACGCATGGCCGCGGCCCATGACGTTGACCTCCAGCTCGCCCCATTCGAGATAGCGCCGGTTGACGTCGGTGATCTCCAGTTCGCCGCGCGCCGAGGGCCTCAGCGATGCTGCGATGTCGATCACGCGCCGGTCGTAGAAGTACAGGCCCGTCACCGCATAGCGCGAGCGCGGCCGGGCAGGCTTCTCTTCGATCCCCACGGCATGACCGCTGGCATCGAGCTCGACCACGCCGTAGCGCTCGGGGTCCTGCACGCGGTACGCGAACACCGTCGCGCCGCGGCTTCGGTTTGCGGCGCGACGCAGATCGTCCGCGAGCTCGTGTCCGTAAAAGACGTTGTCTCCCAGCACCAGCACGGGATCGGCTCGGTCGATGAAGTCGCGGCCGATCAGGAAAGCCTGCGCGAGCCCCTCGGGAGCGTGCTGCACCGCGTAGGAGAAGTCCATCCCCCACCGGCTGCCGTCGCCCAGGAGCTGCTCGAAGCGCGGCGTGTCCTGGGGCGTGGAGATCACCAGCACCTCGCGGATGCCCGCCAGCATCAGCACCGCCAGCGGGTAGTAGATCATCGGCTTGTCATAGATCGGCAACAGCTGCTTGGACACCACCGAGGTGACCGGATACAGCCGCGTGCCGGAGCCTCCGGCGAGCACGATGCCTTTGCGATGTGTCATCTGCGAACGAGCAAGGGTTGCCCCGGCGATGGTACGGCAGCACTCAGCGGCCGGCGTAGTTTTTCTCGATCCACTCGTGGTAGGCGCCCGATTGCACGTCGCGCACCCAGTCCTGGTGCGCGAGATACCAGCGCACCGTCGCGCGGATGCCGCT
Source organism: Rhodocyclales bacterium (assembly GCA_037440385.1). Lineage (GTDB taxonomy): Bacteria > Pseudomonadota > Gammaproteobacteria > Burkholderiales > Rhodocyclaceae > CG2-30-68-42. The sequence continues at coordinate 32,309 of JBBIUI010000007.1, forward strand.
CGCGAAGGTCTCGGCAGGCTTCCAGCCCAGCTCGCGCTCGATCTTGCGCGCGTCGATCGCATAACGCCTGTCGTGTCCGGGCCGGTCTGCGACATGCGTGATGAGCCGTTCGTGCGGCGCCGAGGCCGGATGCAGTTCGTCGAGCAGCGCGCAGATCGCCCGGACGACCTCGATGTTCGCCATCTCGTTCCAGCCGCCGATGTTGTAGGTCTCGCCGACGCGCCCGCGCGCGAGCACTTCGCGAATGGCCGCGCAGTGATCGCCGACATACAGCCAGTCGCGCACGTTCATGCCGTCGCCATAGACCGGCAGCGGCCTGCCCGCGAGCGCATTGCCGATGACGAGCGGGATCAGCTTCTCGGGGAACTGGAACGGCCCGTAGTTGTTCGAGCAGTGGGTCGTCACCGCCGGCAGGCCGTAGGTGTGGTGATAGGCGCGCACCAGGTGATCGGAGGCCGCCTTCGAAGCCGAGTACGGGCTGTTCGGCCGGCAGGCGTCGGTCTCGCGAAACGGCGGGTCGTCCTTTGCGAGCGAGCCATAGACCTCGTCGGTCGACACGTGCAGGAAACGGAAGCGCCCGCGCCCGCCCTCGTCGAGCCCGCTCCAGTAGGCACGCGCCGCCTCCAGCAGCACGAACGTGCCGTCGATGTTGGTCCGGATGAACTGCGCCGGACCGTGGATCGAGCGATCGACGTGGCTCTCCGCGGCGAAATGCACGATCGCGCGCGGCGCGTGCTGCGCGAGCAGCCGCTCGAGCAGATCGGCGTCCAGGATGTCCCCGCGCACGAAACGGTGACGCGCATCGCCCTCGATCGCGCGCAGGTTGCCGAGATTGCCGGCGTAGGTCAGCTTGTCGAGATTGACGACCGGCTCGCCACCCGCGGCCAGCCAGTCGATCACGAAGTTCGAGCCGATGAAGCCGGCGCCACCCGTCACCAGGATGCTCATGACATTTGTTCGCGCGGATCGAGGCGACGGATGCCGCCTTTCGAAGTCGCGCAATTATAGGCCGCGTCCCGGCGGCCGACCCGTTACGCGCATCACGCGCGCGCGCAACGCGCCGGCCCAGCCGAGCACGAACGCCATCGCACCCAGATCGGTGAAGAAATCCCCCCAGTCCGCGCTGCGTCCCGGCAGATCGAGCTGGCGCAGTTCGTCGAAGGCCGCAAATGCAGCCACGGCGAGCGCCACCGGCCACAGCCTCGGCCAGGCTCCGAGTGCGAGCGCGACGCTCAGCGACGCGAACACCGCGAAGTGCGCGAGCTTGTCCCACGGCGCCGGGATCAGCCCCGCCGCCACCGGCTGCGCGTTGAACCAGGTCAGCGCCGCCATCAGCGCAGCCGCTCCCGCCAGCGACGCCAGCCGCAGCGCCCGGCTCAAGCGCCCGTCCCCGGCTGGCGGGCAAGGAAATCCGCATAGGCATGCCTCAGACCCTCGTCGAGGCCCACCCGCGGCTTCCAGCCGAGCGCATCGAGCCGGCTCACGTCGAGCAGCTTGCGCGGCGTGCCGTCGGGGCGCGACGCATCGAAGACGATCTCGCCCTCGTAACCGACTGCGCGCTTCACGGCATGCGCGAGCTGCGCGATCGTCAGATCCTCGCCGCAGCCGATATTGACGAGCGGCGGCTCGAAGCGGCCCGTGCGCGATTCGTCGCTGCCGAGCAGGCGGGCGTAGGCGTCCTCGGGCAGGTTCATCAGCATCACGCATGCGCGTGCCATGTCGTCGCTGTACAGGAACTCGCGGCGCGGCGATCCGCTACCCCACACCGTCACCCGCGGCTCGCCGGCGCACTTCGCCTCGTGGAATCTGCGGATCAGCCCGGGGATGACATGCGAGTGATCCGGATCGTAATCGTCGCCCGGCCCGTACAGGTTGGTCGGCATCACCGCGAGGAACCGCGTGCCGTACTGCCGGTTGTAGCTCCAGCACATCTCGATGCCGGCGATCTTCGCCAGCGCATAGGCGCGATTGGTCGGCTCGAGCGGCCCGGTCAGCAGATACGGCTCGCGCAACGGCTGCGGCGCGAGTCTCGGATAGATGCACGACGAACCGAGGAACAGCAGCCGGCTCACGCCCGCGCGCCACGCCTCGTGCAACACATGGGTCTGGATCAGCAGGTTCTCGCGGATGAACTCGGCGGGATGGGTGTCGTTGGCGAGGATGCCGCCCACACGCGCGGCGGCGAGAAAGACGTATTGCGGCCGCTCGCGCTCGAAGAAGGCCCGGGTCGCCACCGCATCGGTCAGATCGAGCTCGGCATGCGTGCGCACGACGAGGTTCGCGAAGCCGGCCGCGCGCAGGCAGCGCAGCAGCGCCGAGCCGACCAGGCCGCGATGGCCGGCGACATGGATGCGCTCATCGGTTCTCATCGCTGCCGCCCCTCATTCGTTGCGATCCGCCGTGCGGTAACCGTGACGGCGCACGAGCGCGTCGCGCTCGGCCGCCGCGAGATCCTCGCGCACCATTTCGCGCACCAGATCCTCGAACGAAATGCGCGGCCGCCAGCCGAGCTTCTCGCGCGCTTTGCTGGCGTCCCCGAGCAGCTCCTGCACCTCGGTCGGCCGGAAATAGCGCGGATCGACCCGTACGATGCAGCGGCCCTGTCCGTCGTAACCCCGCTCGGCGACGCCCTCGCCCTCCCAGCGTACCGTCATGCCCAGCTCGCCGGCCGCGATGGCGACGAACTCGCGCACGCTGAACTGCCGCCCGGTCGCGATGACGTAATCGTCGGGTTGCGCCTGCTGGAGCATCAGCCACATCATCTCGACATAGTCGCGCGCATGGCCCCAGTCGCGCTTCGCGTCGAGATTGCCCAGATACAGGCACTCCTGCAATCCCAGGCGGATGCGCGCGAGCGCCCGCGTGATCTTGCGCGTGACGAAGGTCTCGCCGCGGCGCGGCGACTCGTGATTGAACAGGATGCCGTTGCAGGCATACATGCCGTACGCCTCGCGGTAATTGACGACGATCCAGTAGGCATACAGCTTGGCCGCCGCGTACGGGCTGCGCGGGTAGAACGGCGTCGTCTCGCGCTGCGGCACCTCGCGCACCAGACCGAACAGTTCCGAGGTCGACGCCTGGTAGAAGCGCGCCGTGCCCTCCAGCCCGAGGATGCGGATCGCTTCGAGCAGCCGCAGCGCTCCGAGCGCATCGGCGTTCGCGCTGTACTCGGGCTCCTCGAACGAGACCGCCACATGCGACTGCGCCGCGAGGTTGTAGATCTCGTCCGGCCGCACCTGCTGCACGATGCGCACCAGGCTGGTCGCGTCGGTCATGTCGCCGTAATGCAGATACAACCGCCGGCCGCGCTCGTGGGGATCCTGGTAGATGTGGTCTATCCTTTCGGTATTGAAGCTCGACGAACGCCGCTTGATGCCATGCACTTCGTACCCCTTGTCCAGCAGGAATTCCGCGAGATAGGAACCGTCCTGTCCGGTGATGCCCGTGATCAGTGCCCGTCTGTGATCGCTCATCGTCGCTGTGCCCGATCGGGGAATGGTCTGTTGCGATATTGTCTCACGTCCGTATGGCATGCCTCACCGCCGGCGCGGCGACGGGCGCCGAGGGACGCGACGATGGGATCGGATGTGCCGGCAGCGCGAACCGTCATCGACCCTGGGCCGAGATCGCGCGCCCTGAAACTCGTGCTGCTCGTGGCCGGAGTGCTCGGCATCGCGCGCCCGGGTTTCCCGCAGCAGTGGCTGCCGCAGGCGATCGAGATCCCGGCAGGGCCGTTCATCGCCGGTTCCGACGCCGCCGAGCGCGATTTCGCCTACCGGCTCGACGAAGCCGCCTACGGCAGCCCGCTCACGCGCACGCAGGGCTGGTACGAGGGCGAGCGGCCGCGCGCTGCGGTGATGACAGATGCCTACGCGATCACCGCCACGCCGATCACCAACCGCCAGTATGCCTTTTTCATCGCACGGACCGGGCACCGCGCCCCGGGAGTCGATCGGACCGCGTGGGCCGCGTCCGGACTCATTCATCCGTACTCGAGCACGAAGCGTTTTTCCTGGGTCGGCCGGCGGCCCCGGCCCGGTCGCGAGGATCACCCGGTCGTGCTGGTCAGCCGAACCGACGCCCAGGCCTATGCCGCATGGCTGAGCCGGCGCAGCGGCCGGCGCTGGCGGCTGCCGACGGAGCAGGAGTGGGAGAAGGCCGCGCGCGGCACCGACGGGCGCCGCTTTCCATGGGGCAATGCGTTCGACCCGGCACGGCTGAACAGCCACGACGCCGGGCCCTTCGACACGACGCCGGTCGGCCGTTACCCGGCGGGGGCGAGCCCCTTCGGGGTTCTCGACGCATCCGGCCAGGTGTATGAATGGACGGCCACCGACGCGGGCGCGGGCCGTGCGATCGTCAAAGGCGGATCATGGGACGATCGCGGTTGCGGCGTGTGCCGGCCCGCGGCGCGCCACGCCCGGCCGGTGGCGCTGCGGCACATCCTGATCGGCTTCCGGCTGGTCGTGCAGGCCGCGCCCTAGCGCACCGGTTCAGGCGCGCACGTAGACCCAGCCGTCGTGCAGGCGAGCGACGACCTCGTCGAGTGCAGAGGTCGCCACCACGGTTCCGGGCAGCAGTTCGACGGACTGCCCGCGGGCACGCAGCCTGCGCAGCGTCTGGCCGCAGGCCACCAGTGCGAGGTCGGGATAAGCGGCACGCAAAGCCGCAATCCGGCTGGCATATTGCGACACGCCGGCGCGCACGAGATCGATCCCGCCACGGTTCGCGACGATCTCGACCCGAACGGTGCGCTTCGCATCGCGGGCGGTGCGCAGCAGGTCTTCGACCTCGTCGAGCGCGCGGCCGAGCGTCTCGCGCTCACCCGAGCTCACATGCACCAGCACCCGGTCGCGATCGAGCCCGCCCGCTTCGCGCAGCACATAGGCGCTCGCCGGGTCGGGCCCCTCGCCGCTCCACCACGAATGTCCCATCCATCCCAGACCGGCGGCCAGCATCACGATCGCGGCCGCCGCCAGGCGCCGCGCCAGCCTTTCTGCGCGAGGCGCGCGCGATGGCTGTGCAGGCGGCACGGCGCAGGCATGCCGGACGAGGTCCTTCACGCAGCGCAAAACGGCCACCTCTTCGCGCAGTTTCGGATCCCGCCCGATCCGTTCGGCGACCCGCTCCCACTCGACGGGATCGAGTTCGCCGTCGACGAATGCATTCTGCATTTCCTCGGAAACGTTGCGCGGTTCGCTCATTTCACGCTCCGCAGCCTCGTCGTTTGCGGATCTTCCCGCGTGTCGATCAGCGTCTCGCGCAACGCGCGCCGCCCACGGCACAGCCGGCTCATGACGGTGCCCACCGGAATCCCGAGCGCCTGGGCGACTTGCGCATAGCTGCATTCCTCGAGATCGACCAGGATCACCACCTGACGCTGCCCGAGCGGCAAGCGACCGACCGCTGCGCGCACGCGACGCCCGAGCTGATCTCGCGCGCAGGCATCCTCCGGCCCGGCTGCCTCATCCGCAATCGTTTCGGTGAGGGCGTCGAGATCCTCGTGCGGACGCGCCGCGCGGTAATGATCGCGAAGGCAGTTCGCGAGGATCCGGTACAGCCAGCCCTTCACGCTGGCCGGGTCGTGCGCCTGAGCGGCGTTGCGCAGTGCCTTCTCGACCGCCTGCTGCGCGAGATCCTCGGCCAGTTGCGCATCGCGGCACCATCCGTAGGCGACGCGGTACAGCGACTGGCGCTGCCGCTGCACTTCGTGGCGCACGGCAACGCGCCGAACCAGTCCGTCTACGATGCCCACCATGCCCTCCAGACGAAACCGCGCGCCGAATTATTCCATTTCCCATTCCATGTCGGGGCGCGGCGCCTGCGCGCGAGCGCGGAATATTTGTCGCGGCGGTTCCGTCTTTGCCCTAACGGGCGCGTGCGACACCCCGCCGCACGGCCCGATTCATCGAGGAGCGCCCATGAACAGAACCCTGATCGCCGCACTGCTGGCCGGCGCCGCGGCATTCGCAACGACCCCCGCGGCACTCGCGCAGCAGGCGGCCACGGTCAAGACGGCACCGAACCCGGCGGCCAAGTACAAGGTCGTTTTCCAGGTCAGCGACAACGACCCCGCCAAGTGGAATCTCGCGTTCAACAACGCGAAGAACGTCCAGAAGGATCTGGGCAAGGAGAACGTCGAGGTGGAGATCGTCGCCTACGGGCCGGGCCTGAACATGCTCCGGGCGGAGACCCCGGTGGCCGGCCGGATCAATGCCGCGCTCGACGACAACGTCGCGGTCGTCGCGTGCGACAACACGATGCGCGCAATGAATCTGACCAACGCGGACCTGATCGGTGGCATCGGCCACGTGCGGGCAGGCGTGGTCGAACTGATGATGAAGCAGCGCGAGGGCTGGGCCTACATCCGGCCGTAGCGCGCCGCAGAAACGTTCCTGCGGGGCCGACCGTTCGTATGTCGCCGTTTCGTCAACCTTCGAGGAGAGTTCGGATGAAGTTCGGTTTGCGTGCACTTGCCATCGCCATTGCCTTGACGCCGCTCGCGGCGACCGCCCAGAGCGCGCAGGCGCCCTACGGTACGTCGCACTTCGAGTCCTACGCGGACATCGACAGCGTCAAGCAGCTCAAGGTCGTCTGGGATTTCAATTTCGTCGACCCCAGGGCGGTCGGAGTCGTGCTGAACAATCTCAGTGCGCTGCTCAACGCGACGAGCGAGTTCGGGCCGCATGAAATCGACCCGATCAAGGTCGTCATCGTCTCGCACGGTCCCGAACTCGTCGTGTTCGCAAAAAAGAACTACGCGAAATACAAGGAAATCGTCGATCGCGCGGCGAGCTTCGCCAAACAGGGCGTGCGCATCGAGATCTGCCGCAATGCGGCGGCCGCGCAGGGCTTCAAGCCGGAGGACCTGCACGGCTTCGTCACCGTCATCCCGGCCGGTCCCTATGCGCTCGCCTACTGGCAGGCGAAGGGGTACACGATGAACGCCGTCGGTGCGACGATGCCGACTGCGCCGATCAGCGCACTGAATCGCGAGGACGTCAACAAGAAGTGAGGCCCGCACGCTGCGCACGCGCGATCGCATCGCGGCCGCAGCGTGACCGGCTGCGTTCGCCGAAAACGCGGGCTGCGGCCGGTCAGAAGTCGTTCATCACGGAGCCGACCACCGCCGCACCGGAATCGGAAAGAATCGAGGCGAGCCCCTGCAAGGCGGGCAGCCGCGAGTGGTCCTTGCGCGCGACCAGCAGCGCGGCACCGGCGCGAGCGGCGATCGTCTGGGCGTCGGCACCGGTTTCGATGGCCGGCGTATCCATCAGGATCACATCGTAGGCCTGCGCGAGTTGCGCGAGCAATCCGGCGAATTGCGCGCGGCCCAGCAATTCCTGCGGGTTGGGCGGAACCGCGCCGGCGACCAGCACCGAGAGCCGCGCGAGGCCCGGCACGTTCTGGATGGCTTCGGTTCCCGCGCGACCGGCGAGCCAGGCCGACAGCCCGCTCTTGTCGTCGAGCCTGAACAGCGCGTGCTGGCGCGGGTGGCGCAGATCGGCATCGATGAGCAGGGTGCGCTCGCCCAGTTGCGAAAACACGACCGCCAGATTCGCGGCGACGTAGCTGCGTCCCTCACCGCGTTGCGTGCCGGCCACCGCGATCGCCCCGTGGCCGGCCTCGCCGGTGAACCAGCGCAGCATCAGCTGCGAGCGCAGCGCGCGCAGCTCTTCCACCTGCCGGCTGAACGGCTGGTAGGCGGCGACCAGCTCCTGGCTCACGCCTCGTTCTCCGGGCTGCAGGTAGGAGTAGCCGAACTGGCGCGACAGCGCGAACTGGATGTCCGCATCCTTGACCAGGCCGAGCCGCAAGGCGGCCTCGCCGAACCGCAACCCTTTGTCCTTCTGCTCGCGCAGGATGCGTTCGGCATCCTCGGGTCGCAGCCGGCCGGCATCGATCAGGATGGCGCCGAACATGCGCTCGCGCGCACCTTCGTCGGGTCTGCCGGCAGACTGCATCGCGTTGCCTGTCATGCTCATCGGTCGCCTCTCCAATCGTATCAGGCGGAAGCCGTGCGCCCGAACCAGCGCCTGCCTGCGGCACCGGAGCGTTCCAGCACGCCGAGCACCGGCACGCCGAGCGCCTGCGCGAGATCCTCGGGCGAGCGGCAGCGCCGGCTCATCGTTTCGAGCAGCAGGGCGGCGCCCACGCCGAGCAGCGTGCCGAGGAAAACCGCGAGCAGCGTATTGAGCAGCAGCTTCGGGCTCGATGGTTCGATCGGCTCCACCGCAGGATTGAGCACGACGATGTTGGTCTGCTGCGTCTGGCTCTCGAGGCTGGTCTGGGTCAGCCGCTGCGCGACGGCGTCGTAGGCGCGCTGCGCGTTTTCGACCTCGCGCTGCAGCACCGCCAGCTCGTCGCGCTGCTGCTTGATCGACATGACCCTGGCTTTCTGTCGGTCGAGCGACGCGCGCAGCTGCGCCTCGCGCTGCTGATTGATCCGGTTCGAGGTGCCGATCGCGCCGGCGACGTGCTTGATCTCGGCGTCGAGTTTCTTGCGCAAGGTCTGCAGCTCGTCCGCAGTGCGCTGGTACTGGGGATGATTCCTGCCGAGCTGACCCGCAAGCTCATTGAGCTTGGCCTCCTGGCGCGCGACATCGGACTTGAGTCCCTGCACGAGCGGATTCTGCAACACCTCGGGCAGGTTCTCCGTGCCGCCGCTCACCTGGCCCTGGCGCGATTGCGTTTCCGCCGCCTGCGCCTGCACGACGACGAGCTGGCTGGACAGCTCGGCGAGCCGCGCATTCTCGACATCGAGCCTCTCGTCCGCGGCGACGATGCCGTGCTCGCGCTGGTACTGCGAGAGCTTTGCCTGGGCCTTTTCCAGGTCGCCGCGCAGCGTGCCCGTGCGCTCCCGGAACCAGGCCGCATACTGGCGCGCGGGTTCGACCTTGAGCTCCAGGTTCGTCTCGAGGTAGGCCTGCGCGAAGCCGTTCGCGACGGCCGCCGCGAAACGCGGATCGGTGCCGGTGAAGGAAATGCTAACGACATTGCTCTCGCGCGACGGCTTGACGTCGAGCTTCTTCTTCAGCAGCTCGATCAGCCAGGACTCGATCGTTCCCCTGCCCTGCGTGGCGTCGCGCCATTCCTGCTGGACCGCCGCGTTGCGCGCGAGCTGGAGCAGGCTCACCACGCGTGCGGCGACCCGGTCGCTCTGCACGATGTCGACCTGCGTCGCCATGTAACCGGGCGTGATCATGCCGGGCAGCACGACGCCCGCGATCGGGTCCGGCGACTTGACGTCGATGACCACCGCCGTCGTCGCGGTGTATTGGCTGGGCAGCACGAGGCTGACCGCGACCGTCGTCGCGACCGTCACGAGCAGGATCAGCACGATGACGCCGAGGCGCGCCCTCAGGATGAGCAGGAATTGCTGGAAGGTCATCGCACGTCCCTTCGGTCAGAACAAACTTTCCTTGATGTAGAGCACGTCGTCGCCGCGCACGGCTTCGTCCAGGGCCGGCTCGGACTGGCGCACGCTGCCATCCGCAGCGCGACGGTGCAGCCGCAGGCCGCGCTCGGTGCCGCGCAGCGTCGGCCCCCCTCCGAGCGCCAGTGCCTGCCTGACCGTCATGCCGCGCTCGACGCGATAGGCGCCCGGCCGTTGCACCTCGCCGTAGATGTAGAACACCGGTGCGCGATGCACGTAGATCACGTCGCCGCCGGCGACCGGCAGGTCGTCCTGCGCCTTGCCATCGAGGAACAGCGCGGGAAGATCGATCTCCTTGCGCATCGGCCTGCCCTCCCGGATGCCGGTGACGACGACGGTATCCGCGCCACCGGGCGTGATGCCTCCGGCGATCGCGAGCAGGTCACTCAATTTCAGGTCGAAGGTCTCCAGCGGGAAACGTCCCGGCCGGTTGACCTGGCCGAGCACCGCGACCTGGCTGCCGCGCATCTGTACGACCAGCATCGTGACCTGGGGCTGCAGCACGAAGCCGCCCTCGCGCAGCCGTTTCGCGATCCGTTGCTCGGCCGCGGGCACCGTGAGGCCGCCCACCGCGACGCTGCCCAGCAGGGGGAACGTCACCGTTCCGGACTCCGCCACCCGCGTCTCGGTCGTGAGGTCCGGGTTCTGGAACACCGAGATGCGCACGACGTCGCCCGAACCCAGTACATAGTCTGCGGCAGCCGCCCATTGGGTGGCTGCGAGCAGGACGACCGCGAGCAGCAGCCCGCCCAGATCTCGGATGTTCATCGGTCCCCGTCCATTCGGAAACGGCAACGATGCGAATGCCCGACCCGCACCGTCACGCTACTTCTTCAGCCCCGTCAGCCCCTGCTCGATACTCTTCTGATCCACCCCGGTCGCAGGCGCCGCCGTTGTCGCCTGCGCGGCGGCAGCCGGCGCGTTGCCAGCCGGGGCGGCCTTCGCCGCATCGGCAAAATCGCCGA
>JBBIUI010000008.1:0-42607 GCA_037440385.1 Rhodocyclales bacterium
GCCGGCCAGGCGCTGCTCGACCCGGGCACGACGGTCGTCCACGCCGAGCCCTCCTTCGCGCTCTATCCGCACCTCGCCGCGGCGGCGGGGGCCGACCCGGTGGCGGTGCCGCTCGCGCCCGACGACGGCCACGACCTCGACGCCATGGCCGCGGCGGTGGACGAGCGCACCCGCCTGGTCATCGTCTGCAACCCGAACAACCCGACCGGCGTCTACCGCTCGGCCGACGAGATCGAGCGCTTCGTGGACGCGCTCCCCGAGGACCTCGCGATCCTCATCGACGAGGCCTACTACGACTTCGTGGACCGCCCCGACATGGGCCGGGTGATGTCGGCCCTCAAGCCCGTGCTCGCCGGGCGGGCCGACATGGCTCGGGTGTCCGCGCGCGTTCGTTCGGCGCTCGGGCATCGCTGAACGGCCGCGAGGCCGCCGGGCGAAGCGGCGGAGCTCGCCTATAATGGGCTCGTGCGCCACCCGTTGGCGGGATGTGCGCGAGGATCTGGCAGCCGTCCCGACGATCCGTAACCGTCCGCGATCCGCCGCGTGATACCGCAGTCGTTCATCCAGGAGCTGCTCGGGCGGCTCGACATCGTCGAGATCGTCGAGCGCCATGTTCCGCTCAGGCGCGCAGGCGCGAATCTCGTCGCCTGCTGCCCGTTCCACGTCGAAAAGACACCGTCGTTCACGGTCAGCCCGTCCAAGCAGTTCTATCACTGCTTCGGTTGCGGTGCGCACGGCAGCGCGATCGGCTTCCTGATGGCCCATTCCGGCCTGGGGTTCGTCGACGCGGTGCGCGAGCTTGCGGCGAGCGCCGGCATGACGGTGCCGGACGAGGTTGCGCGCGGGCGCGACGGCAACCCGGACTCGGCCGGATTGCTGGACGTCATGCGTCGTGCCGCCGAGTTCTATCGCAACGCCCTCAAGGGTTCGGAGCGCGCGATCGCCTATCTCAAGGCACGCGGCTTGAGCGCAGAGATCGCGGCGCGCTTCGGGATCGGCTACGCGCCGCCGGGCTGGCACGGCCTGAAGGAAGTCTTCCCGCTGGCGGAAAGCGCGAACCTGCTGCGTGCGGGTCTTCTCGTCGAAGGGCAATCGGGCGGCCACTACGACCGGTTTCGCGATCGCGTGATGTTCCCGATCCTGGACGGGCGCGGCAACGTGATCGGCTTCGGCGGCCGCGTGATCGATCAGGGCGAGCCCAAGTACATGAACTCGCCCGAGACGCCGCTGTTCGAGAAGGGACGCGAGCTGTACGGCCTCGCGCAGGCGCGCGTGGCGATCCGCGAGGCCGATTCCGTGATCGTCGTCGAGGGCTACATGGACGTGGTGGCCCTGGCCCAGCACGGCATCGGCAACGTCGTCGCGACGCTGGGCACCTCCACCACCGAGGCACATGTCCGCAAGCTGCTGCGGCAGGCGCGCCGGGTCGTATTCTGCTTCGACGGCGACGAGGCCGGCCGGAAGGCCGCCTGGCGCGCGCTCGAGGCCAGCCTGGAACATCTCACGGACGAGCGCGCCGCCGGCTTCGTGTTCCTGCCCCCGGAACACGACCCGGACAGCTACGTCCGGGCATTCGGCGCCGAGGCCTTTCGCAAGCTCGCTTGCGCGCCGACTCCGCTGAGCGAATTGTTGTTGCGCGAGCTGAAGGCGGGCAACGATCTGGCCAGTGCGGAAGGCCGGTCCCGATTGCTCGCGCAGGCGAGGCCGCTGGTCGGACGCATCGAGGCGCCGATGCTGCGCACCCAGCTCGTTCGCGCGTTCGCCGAGCTCGGCGGGATGGCGCCGGCGGAAGTCGCGGAACTGTTCGGGCTGAAGCCGCTCGCGCGCGCACCGCGTGCAGCGGTGGCCGTGCCCCGGCGGCGGGTCTCGTTGACCCGGCGAATCCTGCGCATCGTTCTCCAGAAGCCCGAATGGTCGGCAGGCGTCCCGGTCGAGCTGCTTCCGGCCGGAGAACCCGAGGCGGCGCTGCTCGGTGCGATCGCCTCGGCGTTCGATCGCGGCGAGCTTCCCGCGGGCCGGCTCGATGCCGTGATCGAGTATTTCCGCGGTTCCGCTCACGAGGCCGTGCTGGAGTCCGTCTACCAGGAACTCGCGGCCGAGCGAAACGACGAAGATTCGATCGAAGCGGTGTTCACCGATGCCGTCGACCAGCTGCGTCGACACGCGCTCGCCCGCGACATCGCGGCGCTCAACGCCAAGGAGCGCGCGGGTGGCTTGAGCGGCGAGGAACGCCATCGGCTGTGCGATCTGCTGGCGCGAAAACAGGGGCTGGCCGCGACCCGGGCGGAGGGCGGCCGCCCGGAATAGCGTTTCCGGTAAAATGCGAACTTTTTCCCGCATCAGCCTGCCCAACCCGACATTCGAGGACATCGATGGCAAGCGACAAAGATAAGACGGCGCGCAAGACCGCGGCGGCGAAACCGGTTGCAAAGGCCGCGAGCGCGCCGGGTAAGGCGGCCGCAGGTGCGCGCAAAGCCGCATCCGCCGGAAGTCCCGCGCGGGCAACGAAGCCGGCCGAGCCGCGCGGCAAACGCCAGAAGGAAAAGATCGCGGCGCAGTTTCCGCCCGCGCCTGCGGCGAGCATCGACCAGGAACAGCGGCGCCTGCGGCTGAAGAGCCTGATCGGGCTCGGAAAGGAACGCGGCTTCCTGACCTATGCGGAGATCAACGATCACCTGCCCGACGAGATGGTCGATGCGGAGCAGATCGAGTCCATCATCTCCACGTTCAATGACATGGGCATTCAGGTGTTCGACGAGGCGCCGGACACCGAAGCGCTGTTGATGGTCGAGCAGGTTCCGGCGGTCGTCGATGACGCGGAAGCGCAGGAAGAAGCCGAGCAGGCGCTGTCGTCGGTGGAGTCCGATTTCGGTCGTACCACCGATCCCGTTCGCATGTACATGCGCGAGATGGGCTCGGTCGACCTGCTCACGCGCGAAGGCGAGATCGAGATCGCGAAACGCATCGAGGACGGGCTCCGGCACATGATCCAGGCGATCTCCGCCTGTCCGACCACGATCGCCGAGATCCTCGATCTCGCGGGCCGCGTCGCGCGCGACGAGATGCGCATCGACGAGCTCGTCGATGGACTGATCGATCCCGAGGCGCAGGAGGAAATCGCCACGCTGGCCGAAGACGAGGAAATCGAGGCGATCGAGGAGGACGAGGCCGAGGACGACGAGGAAGCAGCGGTGTCCGCCTCGCTGCTGCGCCTGAAGACCGGCGCGCTGGAGCGCTTCGATGCGATCGCCGAGCTCTATGCGCACATGCAGCAGGTCCTCGCGAAGAAAGGCGCGCAGGACAAGGGCTATCTCAAGATCCGCAAGCAGATCCGCGACCAGTTGACGAACATCCGGTTCACCGCGCGTTCGATCGAGAGGCTGTGCGATTCCGTGCGCCACATGGTCGAGCAGGCACGCGCCTGCGACCGCAAGATCCTGCACCTGTGCGTCGACAAGGCGCGCATGCCGCGCGCGCACTTCATCAGCGTGTTTCCCGGAAACGAGATCAATCTCGACTGGCTCAAGAACGAGATCGCGGCAGGCCGGCCCTACGGTGGCCAGCTGATACGGGTGGCCCCGGCGATCATCGAGGAACAGCACAAGCTGATCGACCTGCAGGAGCGGATCGGCATCCCGCTGAAGGATCTGAAGGACATCAACAAGCAGATGTCCACGGGCGAGGCCAAGGCGCGGCGTGCCAAGCGCGAGATGACCGAGGCGAATCTGCGCCTCGTGATCTCGATCGCGAAGAAATACACCAACCGGGGACTACAGTTCCTCGACCTGATCCAGGAGGGCAACATCGGCCTGATGAAGGCCGTCGACAAGTTCGAATACCGGCGCGGCTACAAGTTTTCGACCTACGCGACCTGGTGGATCCGCCAGGCCATCACGCGCTCGATCGCCGATCAGGCACGCACGATCCGCATCCCCGTGCACATGATCGAGACGATCAACAAGATGAACCGCATCTCGCGCCAGATCCTGCAGGAGACCGGCGTCGAACCCGACGTCGCGACACTGGCGCTGAAGATGGAGATGCCCGAGGACAAGATCCGCAAGATCTTCAAGATCTCCAAGGAACCGATCTCGATGGAGACGCCGATCGGCGACGACGACGATTCGCATCTGGGCGATTTCATCGAGGACGCCGCCACGCTGGCTCCCGCGGATGCCGCGCTGTTCGCCTCGCTGCGCGAGGTCACCAAGGAGGTCCTGGACTCGCTCACCCCGCGCGAGGCAAAGGTGCTGCGCATGCGCTTCGGCATCGAGATGAACACCGACCATACGCTCGAGGAGGTTGGCAAGCAGTTCGATGTCACCCGCGAGCGCATCCGGCAGATCGAGGCGAAGGCGCTGCGAAAACTGCGCCATCCGACGCGCTCCGAGAAGCTGCGCAGCTTCCTCGACACCGAGACCTGATCAACCGCGCAGCACGATGACGGGCACCCGCATTTCGCTCGCGGACGTGCCGCCATGCACGCCGACCATGCGGTGGCGCCGCTCGCCGGGCAGCCAGTCGACCACCGTCCAGTCGTCCTTCATCAGCAGCGTGTAATCGCCGGTGCGCGAGGCGAGCCTGGCGTGCGGCGCGCCCGGACCGAACCATCCTTCGCGGATCAGCTCGGCGCTGCGAACGGGCGTGCACGCATGGCCGAGTTCCCCGGTGACGTAGCGCTCGAAATCCGCGCGGCATTCTTCGCGCACGTAGCAGTAGGCGACCCGGCGTTCGCCGCACAGCGGCCGGTACAGCATCCCGGCCAGCCGCGGATGTGCGTCGAGCTCGATCACGTGCGCCGGGGGCGAGTCGATGAAGCCGTGATCCGCGGTCACGATCACGGCCGTGGCGGTTCCGCGCACGGTGTCGGCGAGCCGCGCGAAGGCCGTATCGAAGCGTGCGAGCACGCGGCGGACCTCGGCGCTGGCTATGCCATGCTCATGGGCCGCCTCGTCGAGATCCGGATAGTAGGCGTAGAGGAAGCGCCGCTCGCGCCCCTCGCGTAGCAGCGCCTCGATCCGCGCGAAGCACTCTTCGATCGTTCCGTA
This sequence comes from Rhodocyclales bacterium, assembly GCA_037440385.1. Taxonomy (GTDB): domain Bacteria; phylum Pseudomonadota; class Gammaproteobacteria; order Burkholderiales; family Rhodocyclaceae; genus CG2-30-68-42. The sequence goes on from JBBIUI010000008.1 coordinate 5,049, forward strand.
GGCGAGCCGATCGGCACCTTCGCCATGATGGCGGTTGAACGGCGAGTCCGAGATCCGCGCCGGCGAGAGCACCGACGAGCGCCGTTCGAGGCTGGCGTACAGCGGGCGATGATCGAACAGTCGCGGCGCGAGCGGCTGCAGCCCCGGCGCGATCGGCGCGCCGCCGCGCGGCGTGAGCGGCAGCGATGCGAGCACGCGGTCGATCTCCTCGAAATACATGTGCCAGCCGGTCGCGCCGTGTTGCGCGGGCGCGAGCCCGGTCATGACGGTGGTGATCGCGGCCGCCGTGGTCGAGGGAAACACCGAGGTCGCGGTGGCGTGAAGGTGCCGGCGCAGGATCGTGTCGCGGCCGGCTTCGTGCAGCGCCTGCGCGCCGAGACCGTCGACGAGGATCAGCACGAGGTTGCGGGCCGCGGCGAGTGTCTCGAGGTCGAGCCCGCGAAAGGCGGGATAACGGCAGCGCTTCGCCCCGCTCGCGAGCGCCACGCTTTGCACCAGATTGAGCAGGCCGCCGCCCGAATAGTCCGGCAGCACCTGCGCGGGAGCGTCCTCGCCCGGTGCCGCCGCGGCCACGCCTGCGCGCTCCCGCTCAGCGCCGGTAGAGCCCGACCAGCTCCGCGTGGGCGAGCACGTGGCCGGCCATCGCCCGTTCGAGCTGCGCCTTCGCCGGCCGGTTCAGGTCGGGCAGCACGATGTCGAGCGCATAGAGCTTGTGGAAGTAGCGGTGGCGCCCGATGGGCGGACAGGGGCCGCCATAGCCGGTGCGCTTCCAGTCGTTGAGACCTTCGCGCGTTCCCGCCGGCAGCGTTCGCACGCCCTCCGGCAGCCCGGCGATGTCGGCGGGCAGGTTGTAGAGCACCCAATGCACCCAGGTCATCTTCGGTGCCTTCGGGTCGGGCGCATCGGGATCGTCGACGATCAGCGCAAAGCTGCGGGTGCCCGCAGGCGCGCCCATCCAGGACAGCTGCGGTGACAGGTCCTGGCCGTCGCAGGTGTGGCTGCGCGGGATTTCTCCGTTGTGGGGGAATGCGGTCGATGAGAGTGTCAGCATCGCAGTGCCTCCTGTCTTTCCGGAAACCAGGCCTGCCGGCGCGATCGACGCGAGCCCGATGAACGACGCGATGAGTGCCGGCCTGACCATGTCGAGAATGGATGGGGCGGATGCCGGATGATTCGCCATCCGTTCCGGCCGGTCAAGCCGGGCGCTACTTGCTAGAATCGCGAGCCTTCGTCGCGGCGGGCCGTTAGCTCAGTCGGTCAGAGCAGGGGACTCATAATCCCTTGGTCGCTGGTTCGAGTCCAGCACGGCCCACCAAAGTCACCGTACGCTCCAACCAGGGCTCGTAGCACCCGGATTCCAGACACGATGTCCCATGATCCCCTGGTCGCTCGTTCGAGTGCGCGACGGTCCACCAACGACGGATTCGATCCGATGAAATCGACCGGGCGGGGGCGCGCGGATGCCGGATACCGGAGCTTCACCGGCAAGGCGCTGCTGGTCAATGTGCTGCGCATCCTGCACCTGGCGGGCGTGGTGGGGGTGGGAGCCGCGGTGCTGGGCGCCCCATCGGCAGGCGACGGCATGATCGCGTATGTGCTCGTGCTGGTTCCGGGTGGCCTGATCGTCGCGCTGGACTGGTGGTCGAATGCGCATTACCCGTTTCAGCTCAAGGGACTCGGCATGGCGGTCAAACTCGCTCTGGTGGCGTGGATGGCGTTCGATGCCGAGCACCGGATGGTGCTGTTCTGGATCGTGCTCGCAGGCTCCAGCGCCCTTTCCCATGGACCGGGTCGCCTGCGCGGCTATAGTCCGTGGCCGGGCCGAAGCGCCGGGAGCGGCCGGAGCCGTTCGGGCGGCTGAAGGAACCCTGCCCGAGGCGTGCTGCGGCCTATTTCCCGAAGCACAGGCCCCAGCAATCGGCGGGCGCGCGAGGCGGGTAGAGCTTTTCGTGCAGTGCGCGCAGCGCCAGGATCTCCTGGATGACCTCGGGCGGGAAACCGGCGCGATCGGTCCGGTCGGCAATGACCAGGTTGTCGAAGTAGCGGTAGATGTCCGAGCTGCCCCACATCAGCGCGATCGCGTGCTCGACATGGGGGAAACCGGCCGCGAGCCTGGCGGGATAACGCAGGTTGTACTTGCGCAGCGCGTCGGAGAGATTTCGCTTCATGCGCGGATTATCGGTACGGCCGCGTCCGATCCACAGGAACCCCGTCACGATCTGCGCGAGGTGCGGCCCGCGCGGCTGTGCTAGATTGCGCGCATGCGGTCGATTCTCGTGGCCAACGCCAAGGGCGGGTCGGGCAAGACGACGCTGGCGACGAATCTCGCCGGCTATCTGGCCCGGTCGGGCGCCCGCGTGATGCTGGGCGACGTCGACCGCCAGCGCTCTGCCCGGGCGTGGCTCGATCTGCGCGCGAGCGTGCTGCCTGCGATCCGCGGCTGGGACATCGAACCGGATCAGCCCGCGCGCCCGCCGAAGGGTACGACCCATGTCGTGCTGGATTCGCCGGCCGGATTGCACGGCAAGAAGCTCGGCCATGTCGTCCGGCTGGTCGATCGCGTGCTGGTGCCGCTGCAGCCGTCGCCGTTCGACATCCTCGCGACGCGCGCCTTCCTGGAAGTGCTGTTGGCCGAAAAGCCGTTGCGGCATTCCCGCGCGACGGTGGCCGTGGTCGGCATGCGGGTCGATGCGCGCACGCGGGCGGCGCGCGAGCTGGAGCGCTTCCTCGATGCATTCGGCATGCCGGTGGTGGGCTTCCTGCGCGACACGCAGCTCTATGTCCAGGCGGCCGCGCACGGGCTGACCCTCTTCGACCTGTCGCCGGGCAGGGCACAACGCGATCTCGATGAGTGGCGTCCGATCATCGAATGGGTCGAGGCGGCCGGCCCGGCCGCAGGCGATCCGGCGGGCGAGGTTCGCGGCGAGCACTGATGCCGCCGCGGCGCGCGGCGCGTAAAATCGCGCCATGTTGGCTCCACCGTTCGTCCATCTGCGGCTGCACAGCGAGTTTTCCGTTTCCGACGCTCTGACGCGGATCGACGAGGCGGTCGCCCGCGCCGCACAGCTGGGCATGCCGGCGCTGGCGATCACGGATTCTGCCAACCTGTTCGGCATGCTGAAGTTCTACCGCGCGGCGCGCGGTGCGGGCGTCAAGCCCATCGTCGGATGCGACGTGTGGGTCGGCGATGCGGGCGCTCGCGAGGATGCACGCGCCGGCGGCAGCCGGATCCTGCTGCTCGTTCGCAACCGCGCCGGCTACGCCCGCCTGTGCGAACTGCTCACGGACGCCTATCTCGCCGGCCGCGTCCGCGGCCGCGCGCAGATCTCGCGCCATGCGCTCGCCGCGGGCGACAACCGTGGCCTGATCGCACTGTCGGGCGCACGCTCCGGCGACATCGGTCAGGCACTCGCGGAGGGCAACGATGCCGCGGGCGACCGGCTTGCACGGGGCTGGGCGGCGTTGTTTCCCGAGGCGTTCTACATCGAATTGCAACGCGTCGGCATGCCCGGCGAGGAGACTCTGGTGAGAGCGAGCGTGACGCTCGCCTCGAGGCTCGGCCTGCCGGTGGTGGCGACCCATCCGATCCAGTTCCTCGACCGCGGTGATTTCAAGGCCCACGAGGCGCGCGTGTGCATCGCCGAAGGCCACCTGCTGGCCGATCCGCGCCGCCCGCGTGCGTTCACCGAAGAGCAGTGGTTCAAGTCCGCCGCGGACATGACGGAGCTGTTCGCCGATGTGCCCGAGGCGCTCGCCAACTCGGTGGAGATCGCCCGGCGCTGCAATCTGTCGCTGGAACTGGGCAAGCACCGGCTGCCACGGTTCCCGGCCCCGGCCGGCGTCACGCTCGACGAGTACCTCGACGCGCAGGCCCGCGCCGGATTCGCGCGCCGGCTCGATCGGCTGTTTCCCGACGCGGCCGAACGCGATGCACGCCGCGGCGAGTACGACGAGCGACTCGCGTTCGAGATCCGGACCATCCAGCAGATGGGTTTCTCCGGCTACTTCCTGATCGTCGCCGATTTCATCAACTGGGCGAAGGCCAACGGCGTGCCGGTCGGCCCCGGCCGGGGCAGCGGTGCCGGTTCACTCGTCGCCTATGCTCTCGGCATCACCGATCTCGATCCGCTGCACTACGGGCTGCTGTTCGAGCGCTTCCTCAATCCGGAGCGGGTCTCGATGCCGGACTTCGACATCGATTTCTGCCAGGACGGGCGCGACCGCGTCATCGAATACGTCAAGCAGCGCTACGGCGCGCAGAGCGTCTCGCAGATCGCGACCTTCGGCACGATGGCGGCCAAGGCGGTGATCCGCGACGTCGGACGCGTGCTCGACCTGCCGTTCAACTTCGTCGACCAGTTCGCGAAGCTCATCCCGAACGAACTGGGCATCACGCTCGCGAAGGCCCGGCACGACGAACCGCTGATCGACGAGCGGCTGGACAAGGAAGAGGAACTGCGTGAGCTGTGGACGCTGGCCGAGAAGCTCGAGGGGCTCACGCGCAACGTCGGCATGCATGCGGGCGGCGTGCTGATCGCGCCGGGCCGTCTCACCGAGTTCTGCCCGCTGTACTCGGCCGCCGGAGCCGAAGCGGCGGTTTCCCAGTTCGACAAGGACGATGTCGAGCGCATCGGGCTGGTCAAGTTCGACTTCCTCGGATTGCGCACGCTGACGATCCTGGCCGAGACGGTGCAGCTCGCGAAGCGCATCGAGGGCGTCGAGATCGACCTCGATCGGCTGCCGCTCGATGACGCCCGGACCTATGAGCGGATCTTCCAGAGCGCCAACACGACCGCCGTGTTCCAGTTCGAATCGCGCGGCATGAGGGAATTGCTGCAGCAGGCGAAGCCGCAACGGCTGGAAGACCTGATCGCGCTCAATGCGCTGTATCGGCCGGGGCCGATGGAGCTCGCGAAGAGCTACGTCGCGCGCAAGCAGGGCCGCGAGCGCATCAGCTACCTGCATCCCGCGCTCGAACCGGTGCTCGCGACCACCTACGGCATCATGGTGTATCAGGAACAGGTCATGCAGGCCGCGCGGGCGGTCGCCGGATTCTCCCTGGGCGGCGCGGACGAACTGCGCCGCGCCATCGGCAAGAAGAAGGCCGAGGACATGGCACGCCAGCGCGAGCGCTTCGTCGAGGGCGCGGCGCGAAACGGCGTGGGAGCGGGCACGGCGAACGAGATCTTCGACTTCATGGAGAAGTTCGCGGGTTACGGATTCAACAAGTCGCATGCCGCGGCCTACTCGCTGGTCGCCTTCCAGACCGCATGGCTGAAATGCCATCATCCCGCCGCCTTCCTCGCCGCGACGCTGAACTCGGAACTGGCCGACACGGACAAGGTGCAGTTTTTCTACAAGGATGCGCTCGCGATCGGCATCCGCTTCCTGCCGCCGGACATCAACGCAGGCGGCTATCGCTTCGAACCGACCGACGCTCGCACCATCCGTTACGGGCTGGGGGCGATCAAGGGAACCGGAGAGGCGGCCATCACGGCGATCGTAGAGGCTCGCGAGCGCGGCGGTCCCTTCACGGATCTGTTCGACCTGTGCCGGCGCGTCGACAAGCGGCTCGTCAATCGACGCGTCGTCGAGGCGCTCGTGCGCGCCGGCTGCTTCGATGCGATCGACGACGATCGCGCGAACCTGCTCGCTTCGGTCGGGATGGCGCTCGACGCGGCGGAGCAGGCGAGCCGCGACGTGCACCAGGGCGCGCTGTTCGATTCCGGTACCGCGGCCGTGCAGGCGCCGCGGCGTGCCGGCGTACCGCAGTGGTCGAAGCGCGAGCGGCTGCTCAACGAGAAACAGGCCCTCGGATTCTTCCTGAGCGGGCATCCCTACGACGAATATCGGGCCGAGCTTTCCGCCTTCGTGCGCAGGCCGCTGGCGCAACTGCAGGCGGGCCGCGAGCCGGGCCTGCTCGCGGGCATCGTGCTCGCCGCGCGCGCCCAGATGACGCGCCGGGGCAAGGCGCTGTTCGTCCTGCTCGATGACGGCACGGCCCAGCAGGAAGTCGGCGTCTACAAGGAGGTGCTGGAGACGCAGCGGCAGAAGGTCGTCGTCGACGACATCCTGGTCGTCGAAGGCAAGGTGCAGCGCGACGATTTCACCGGAGGGATGCGAGTGACCGCCGACACGCTGATGACGCTCGCCGAAGCGCGCGGACGCTACGCCCAGGCACTTCGGCTGGCGCTCAACGGCGAGGCGAGCAGGGCCGGCAGCGCTGCGGCGCAACGGCTGCGCGAGCTGCTCGCCCCCTACCGCGATGGACCGTGCCCGGTCCGGCTGCGCTACCGCAACGAAACCGCCGAGTGCGACCTGCCGCTGGGCGAAGGCTGGCGGGTGCGGCTGGAAGACGGGCTGCTCGCAGGGTTGCGGCAGTGGCTGCGGCCGGAGAACGTCGAGGTGCTCTACCCTTGAGGCAGCCGCGGCGGGCAAGCCGAAGCCCGGCGGCACCGCGAGTCACACGCTGGGACGCAGTTCGAAGCCGTGGCATTCCGCCGTGACGACTTCGACGTCGATGCGCTCGACCCGCGCGCCCGGCGGTCCGCCGCGCGCCCACTCGACGACCCGCACCGCCGCGGCCTCGTCGCCGCAAACGACCGCCTCGACGGTTCCTTCGCGCCGGTTGCGCACCCAGCCGGTGAGCCCCAGCCGTCGTGCTTCCCAGGCGAGCGAAGCGCGGAATCCGACCCCCTGCACGCGCCCGTGGATGATCAGGTGTCTGGCATTCATTCGCCATCCTTCCGCCCGCCGCGGCCGCGCCCCGCGCCCCGGCCTATCCGGGCGGCCACCGCGGCGATCAGCCCGACGCCGGACAGGATGCCGACGATCGCTTCCGCACGGCTCGCCGGGAAACCGCGAAACACGGTGCCGAGCGCGAACCAGGCGACACCCAGCGTGACGGCCGACATTGCGACGATCCCGGCAAGCAGATACAGCAGCCGGCGGCCGGTCGCCTTCCTGCGGTCGGCTCCGGCCGCCGTGCCCATCGCTATTTGACCTGCATGCCGGGTTGCGCGCCCGCATCGGGCGCGAGCAGGAACACGCCGGATCCGTCGGCGGACGCGGCGAGCACCATGCCTTCGGACACACCGAACTTCATCTTGCGCGGCGCCAGGTTCGCCACCATCACGGTCAGCCGTCCGGTGAGCGCCTCGGGCGCGTAGGACGACTTGATGCCGGCGAACACGGTGCGGCGCTCGCCGCCACCCAGATCGAGTGTCAGCTTCAGCAGCTTGTCCGCGCCCTCGACCCGTTCGGCGGCGGTGATGCGGGCGACGCGCAGATCGATGCGGGCGAACTCGTCGATGCCGATCGGCTGCGGCCCGGCTCGCTGCTCGCCGCGCTGCTGGTGCTGCGCGTGGCGCTGCTCCGAATGGGGCTGAGGCTGGGGCGGGACGGCCGGCGCGAGCGAGCTCCGGTTGGCTTCGAGCAGCGCATCGATGCGGCTCGTTTCGATGCGGCGCATCAGATGCCGGTACTCGCCGATGCGATGATCTGCGCCGAGCAGGCTGCCGGCGTCCTCCCAGCACATCGGTGCGATCCCGAGAAACGACTCGACATCCGCGGCGAGCTTGGGCAATACCGGCTTCAGGTACAGCGTCAGCAGGCGGAACAGGTCGATCGCGACGCTGCACACCTCTTGAAGGCGCGGGGCCGCCGCCTCGCCGGCCTTGGCGAGTTCCCACGGCTTGTGCTCGTCGACGTACTGGTTCGCGGCGTCCGCCAGTCGCATCACCTCGCGCATCGCCTTGCCGTACTCGCGCGCTTCGTAGAGTTCGGCGATCTCCGCGCGGGCCGCCGCGACCTCGTCGACGAGCAGCGCATCGGAGTGCGGCCGGGTCGCGACGAGCCGGCCTGCGAAGTGCCTGGTGAGGAATCCGGCACAGCGGCTGGCGATGTTGATGTACTTTCCGACCAGATCGGAATTGACGCGTGCGACGAAGTCCCCCAGATTGAGGTCGAGATCCTCCATCGAGGCGGAAAGCTTGGCCGCGTAGTAGTAGCGCAGCCATTCCGGATTCAGTCCCTGCTCGAGGTAGCTGCGCGCCGTGATGAAGGTGCCGCGCGACTTCGACATCTTCTGGCCGTCGACGGTCAAGAAGCCGTGCGCGTAGATCGCGCTCGGCGTGCGGTAGCCGGCGTGTTCCAGTTCGGCCGGCCAGAACAGCGCGTGGAAATACAGGATGTCCTTGCCGATGAAGTGGTAGAGCTCGGTGCCCGCGCGCGCCGCCGCCTCGCGATCGAGGAAAGCGGCGACATCGATCTCGGGCGTTCGCGCGGCGAGGTGCCTCAGCGCGCCGAAATAGCCGATCGGCGCGTCCAGCCAGACATAGAAGTACTTGCCCGGCGCATCGGGGATCTCGAAGCCGAAATACGGCGCGTCGCGCGAGATGTCCCAGTCGGTCAGCCGGTCCTCGCCCGGCGCGCCGAGCCACTCCTGCATCTTGTTGGAGGCTTCCGGCTGGAGCCGCCCCGGCTCGCGCGTCCAGCGGCGCAGGAACGCCTGGCAGCGCGGATCCGACAGCCTGAAGAAATAGTGGTCGGAGGACTTGCGCACCGGCCGTGCGCCGGACACGGCCGAGTAGGGGTTGACCAGCTCGGTGGGCGCGTAGGCGGCGCCGCACACCTCGCAGGAATCCCCGTACTGGTCCTTGGCGCCGCATTTGGGGCATTCGCCCTTGATGTAACGGTCGGGCAGGAACATCTGCCTGACCGGATCGAAGAACTGCTCGATCGCGCGCACCTCGATGAGCCCGGCCGCCTTCAGCCGGGCGTAGATGTCGTTGGCGTAGAAGCGCGTCTCCTCCGAATGCGTGCTGTGGTAGTCGTCGAACGCGATATGGAATCCCGCGAAGTCGTGCGCATGCTCGCCGTGTACGCGCGCGATCAGTTCCTCGGGCGCGATGCCCTCGTCATCGGCGCGCAGCATGACCGGCGTGCCGTGGGTGTCGTCCGCGCACACGTACCAGCACTCGTGCCCGCGCATCTTCTGGAACCGCACCCAGATGTCGGTCTGGATGTACTCGACGAGGTGGCCGAGGTGGATGTCGCCGTTGGCGTACGGCAGCGCACTGGTGACGAGGATCCTGCGGGACATGGCGATGGCGGCGGAAAAGCCGGGATTGTATCAAGCCGCGTGGAAGCCCCGCGCCGCGGCAGGCGCGGGGCCACGGCGACCCCGGCCGCGCGGCTCAGCGTTTCGGATCGAGCGGCCGCACGACGATCTCGACGCGGCGGTTGCGCGCGCGGCCCGCTTCGGTCGAGTTGTCGGCTATCGGTTCGGCCTCGCCCCGCCCGTCGGTGGTCATGCGGGCGCGTTCGATGCCTCGGCCGGCGAGGTAGTCCGCGACCGAGGCCGCGCGGGCACGCGACAGGTCGAGATTGAACTGCGCGCCGCCTACGCTGTCCGTATGGCCGATGACCGTCACGGCGGTGTCGCGGTTGCCGGCAAGCGTCGCGGCGATCTTGTCGAGCGTCGGGCGGAACGCGGGCCTGACGGCGGCGCTGCCGCGGTCGAAGGAAACGGAGCCGGGGACGTTGAGCTTGACCGACCCGTCCGCCTGCTCCTTGACCTCGACACCGGAACCGCGGGTGGCGATGCCGAGTTTTTCCTTGACGGTCTGCCAGTTGTAGCCGATCGCGCCGCCCGCGGCCGCGCCGACCGCGGCGCCCACGACGGTGCCGCGGCTGCCACCGATGGCGGTGCCGAGAACTGCGCCGGTGGCGGCTCCGGCGCCGGCGCCGATCGCGGTCTCGGTCTGGCGCTGCGTCGCGCATGCGCCCAGCAACAGCGTGGAAAGACTCAATGCGGCGATGGCCTTGTGCATGGTGCCTCCATAGCGGGTTTCCCGGCGCGCGCAGTCACGTGGCCGGAGGCGCAAGGCCCGGCCCGAAAACATCGACTCGAATCGCGCAACCGAATTAGAATGCGCCTTTTTCACCGGTCCCGGTTCGGCGCCGGAACCATAGACCCCTTGTGAAGAACGGAGAAGGAATGACCATCACCGTCGAACGGATCAACGAAGCGCTCGCCGCGTTGGTTGACGCAAACACCGGCAGGGATCTGGTGTCGAGCCGGGCCGCGCGAAACATCAAGGTGGAGGGCGACGACGTGTCGCTCGACGTCGAGCTGGGCTATCCGGCGAAGAGCCAGATCGAGCCGATCCGCAACCGCGTCATCGCGGCGCTGAAGGCCGCCGGCGCGGGCAACGTCAGCGCGAACGTCTATCAGAAGATCGTCTCGCATGCGGTGCAGCGCGGTGTCAAGCTGCTGCCCAAGGTCAAGAACATCATCGCCGTCGCGTCCGGCAAGGGCGGCGTGGGCAAGAGTACCACCGCGGTGAACCTGGCGCTCGCGCTGGCCGCCGAGGGGGCGAGCGTCGCCATCCTGGACGCGGACATCTACGGGCCGTCGCAGCCGCAGATGCTGGGCATCACCGGCCAGCCGGAGTCGCACGATGGCAAGTCGCTCGAACCGATGCGGGCCTACGGCATCCAGGCGATGTCGGTGGGATTTCTGATCGACGTCGAGACGCCGATGGTGTGGCGCGGCCCGATGGTCACGCAGGCGCTCGAGCAACTGCTGGGCGAGACGAACTGGAACGACGTCGACTACCTGGTCGTCGATCTGCCGCCGGGAACCGGCGACATCCAGCTCACGCTCGCGCAGAAGGTGCCCGTCACCGGCGCGGTGATCGTCACGACGCCGCAGGACATCGCGCTGCTCGATGCGCGCAAGGGCCTCAAGATGTTCGAGAAGGTGGGCATTCCCATCCTCGGCATCGTCGAGAACATGAGTACCCACATCTGCTCGAAGTGCGGTCACGAGGAGCACATCTTCGGCGCCGGCGGTGCCGCGCGCATGGCGAAGGACTACGAGGTCGAGGTGCTGGGCGCGCTGCCGCTCGACATCCGCATCCGCGAGGAGACCGACTCCGGCAAGCCGACGGTGGTGGCCGAACCCGACAGCCGCATCGCCGAGATCTACCGGGAAATCGCGCGCAAGGTCGCCGTGCGCATCGCCGACAAGGCCAAGGACCTGTCCGCCAAGTTCCCGAACATCGTCATTCAGAATACATGAACGACGTGATGCCGGAAGACGGGACCCTGTGGCAGCTTCCGGCGCGTCGCCCGCACGCATGAGCATCAAGTCGGACCGGTGGATCCGCCACATGGCGCAGGCCCACCGCATGATCGAGCCGTTCGAGCCGGGCCAGGTGCGCGAGGCGAACGGACACCGGATCGTGTCCTACGGCACCTCGAGCTACGGCTACGACATCCGCTGCTCCAGCGAATTCAAGCTGTTCACGGACATCAACAGCACCATCGTCGATCCGAAGAACTTCGACCCGAACTCCTTCGTCGAAGTGCGTGGAGACTCCTGCATCATCCCGCCCAATTCCTTCGCGCTGGCGCGCACCGTGGAGTACTTCCGGATTCCGCGCAACGTGCTCACCGTGTGCCTGGGCAAGAGCACCTATGCGCGCTGCGGCATCATCGTCAATGTCACGCCCTTCGAGCCGGAATGGGAAGGTTATGTCACGCTGGAGTTCTCGAACACCACGCCGCTGCCGGCGCGCATCTACGCCAACGAAGGCGTGGCGCAGGTGATCTTCTTCGAGGCCGACGAGCCGTGCGAGACCTCCTACAAGGACCGCGGCGGCAAGTACCAGGGGCAGACCGGCGTCACGCTGCCCAGGATCTGAGCGCGGCGCGAGCGGCTCGCGGATCGTATCGTTCCCACCCTTCCACCCTTCCACCGTCGGCGCGCGGATAATGCGCGACTGCCGGTGCGGCTGAGGACAGGTCCATGAGGTTCCATTTCCCGGTCATCATCATCGACGAGGACTACCGCTCGGAGAACGTCAGCGGCCTGGGCGTGCGCGCACTGGCCAAGGCGATCGAGGAGGAGGGGCACGAGGTGCTCGGGGTCACCAGCTTCGGCGACATGTCCTCGTTCGCCCAGCAGCAGAGTCGCGCCTGCGCCTTCATCCTGTCGATCGACGACGAGCAGTTCGGGTCGCCCGAGGACGCCGAGGTCGCGGTGACGCAGTTGCGCGTGTTCGTGCAGGAGATCCGTCGCCGCAACGCCGACATCCCGATCTTCCTGTACGGCGAGACGCGCACCTCGCGGCACATCCCGAACGACGTGCTCAAGGAGCTGCACGGCTTCATCCACATGTTCGAGGACACCCCGGAGTTCGTCGCCCGCTACATCGTGCGCGAGGCGCGCGCCTACCTCGACAGCCTGCCGCCGCCCTTCTTCCGGGCGCTGACGCATTACGCGCAGGACGGTTCCTACTCGTGGCACTGCCCGGGGCACTCGGGCGGCGTCGCCTTCCTGAAGAGTCCGGTCGGCCAGATGTTCCACCAGTTCTTCGGCGAGAACATGCTGCGCGCCGACGTGTGCAACGCGGTCGACGAGCTCGGACAGCTGCTCGACCACTCGGGGCCGGTGGCGGCCTCGGAGCGCAATGCCGCGCGCATCTTCGGCTGCGATCACCTGTTCTTCGTCACCAACGGCACGTCGACCTCGAACAAGATGGTGTGGCATTACACGGTCGCGCCCGGCGACGTGGTCATCGTCGATCGCAACTGCCACAAGTCGATCCTGCATGCGATCACGATGACCGGTGCGATTCCCGTGTTTCTGATGCCCACGCGCAACCATTACGGCATCATCGGGCCGATCCCGCTGGAGGAATTCCGCTGGGAGAACATCCGGCGCAAGATCGCCGCGCACCCGTTCGCGAGCAAGGTCGGCAGCAAGCCGCGCGTGCTGACGCTGACCCAGAGCACCTATGACGGCGTGCTCTACAACGTCGAGACGATCAAAGAGATGCTGGACGGCAAGGTCGACACGCTGCACTTCGACGAGGCGTGGCTGCCGCATGCGACGTTCCACGATTTCTACCATGGCATGCATGCGATCGGGCACGGGCGGGCGCCGTGCCGCGATTCCGTGGTGTTCTCGACACAATCGACGCACAAGCTGCTGGCGGGGCTCTCGCAGGCTTCCCAGATCCTGGTGCAGGATTCACACAGCCGCAAGCTCGACCGGGACAGCTTCAACGAGGCCTACCTGATGCATTCCTCGACCTCGCCGCAGTACGCGATCATCGCTTCGTGCGACGTCGCCGCGGCGATGATGGAGCCGCCCGGCGGCACCGCGCTGGTCGAGGAGTCGATCCTCGAGGCGCTCGATTTCCGCCGCGCGATGCGCAAGGTCGACACGGAGTTCGGCGAGTCGTGGTGGTTCAAGGTGTGGGGGCCGGACGACCTGGCCGAGGAAGGCATCGGCAGCCGCGAGGACTGGGTGCTGCGCGCGGGCGAGCGCTGGCACGGTTTCGGCGACCTCGCTGCCGGCTTCAACATGCTCGATCCGATCAAGGCCACCGTCATCACGCCGGGGCTGGACGTGAGCGGCGAATTCGCCGAGCGGGGCATCCCGGCGGCGATCGTCACCAAATACCTGGCCGAGCACGGCATCATCGTCGAGAAGACGGGCCTGTACTCGTTCTTCATCATGTTCACGATCGGCATCACCAAGGGCCGCTGGAACACGCTGGTCACCGAGCTGCAGCAGTTCAAGGACGACTACGACAAGGATCAGCCCCTGTGGCGGGTGCTGCCGGAGTTCATCGCCAAGCACCCGTGCTACGAGAGGACAGGCCTGCGCGAACTGTGCGATCGCATCCATGGCATCTACCGCGAGAACGACGTCGCGCGGCTCACCACCGAGATGTACCTGTCCGACATGGTGCCCGCGATGCGCCCGGCGGACGCATTCGCGCGCATGGCGCACCGCGAGATCGAGCGCGTCGAGATCGACGATCTCGATGGCCGCGTCACCTCGGTGCTGCTGACGCCTTATCCGCCCGGCATCCCGCTGCTGATTCCCGGCGAGCGCTTCAACGCGACGATCGTGCGCTACCTCAAGTTCGCGCGGATCTTCAACGAACGCTTCCCCGGTTTCGAGACCGACATCCACGGCCTCGTCAAGGAGACCGCGGACGGCACGGTGCGCTACTTCGTCGATTGCGTGGCCGGCGCGAACGGCGGCGCGCGGCCGGCGTCGCGCTCGTAGACGACGAAGTCGAAATCCGGGCCCGCGGTGCCGCGCCGGCGCTCGCGCGAGCGTTCGCGCCACCGGCCGCGATCGAACTGCGGGAACCAGGCGTCGCCCGCGATCCGGGCGTGGATCTCGGTCAGATACAGGCGCTGCGCGATCGGCAGCGCGGCCGCGTAGAGCTGCGCGCCGCCGATGACGAACACCTCTTCGCCGGGGCAGGCCGCCAGCGCGTCCTCCAGCGAGCCGAAGACCTCGGCGCCCTCGGCACGGTAATTCGGGTTGCGGCTCACGACGAGGTTGCGCCGTCCCGGCAGCGCCCGTCCCAGCGATTCCCATGTCCGCCGCCCCATGACGACGGCGTGCCCGAGCGTGAGCGCCTTGAAGCGTCTCAGGTCCTCGGGCAGGTGCCACGGCAGCCGGTTGTCGATCCCGATGACGCCGTCTTGCGCGACGGCGGCGATCACGCACGCCGTCGTGCCGGCTCGCTCAGGTCCGGGCACGGCGTCTGGCAGCCGGCGCGGCCTCGATCCGCACGACCTCGGCGCGCGCTGCGGGCTGCGCCGGGTGCGCGCCGATCGACTGGTACAGATCGAGATATCGGCGCGCCGAAGCCGGCCAACCGAAGTCCATGCGCATGCCCGCGCGCTGGATGCGGCGCCAGCGCGGCGGGTCGCGCCACGCTTCGATCGCGCGCCGGATCGCCTCCACCAGCGCGGCGGCAGTCGCTTCCCGGAACACGAAGCCGGTCGCCGTTTCCTGCTCGAGCGCACCCGCGGTGCAGTCGATGACGGTGTCGATCAGGCCGCCGGTCGCGCGCACCACGGGAGGCGTGCCGTAGCGCATTGCATACATCTGCCCGAGGCCGCAGGGCTCGAAGCGCGAGGGCATCACGAAGATGTCGGATCCGGCCTCGATCTGGCGCGCCAGCCCGTCGTCATAGCCGATGACCGCCGCAATGCGTTGCGGATGGCGATGTGCGAGTTCCAGAAGCCCATCCTGCAGCGCGTGATCGCCCGCACCGAGCAGCACGAGCTGCGCGGGTGTGGCCACCAGTTCGTCGGCGATCGACGCGAGCAGGTCGAGACCCTTCTGCTCGGTGAGCCGGCTGACGACGCCGAGCAGCGGCATGCGATCGTCGTGCGCGAGCCCGAGCCGTGCCTGCAGGCTGCGCTTGTTCTCGATCTTGCAGTCGAGATGATCGGCATCGTAGCGGCAACTGATGAAGGGATCGGCCGCAGGGTCGCGCGCGGCGGTGTCGATGCCGTTGAGGATGCCCGACAGGCATGCGCTGCGATGGCGCAGCAGGCCGTCGAGTCCGAATCCGTACTCGGGGGACTGGATCTCCCGCGCGTAGGACGGGCTCACCGTGGTGATCCAGTCGGCCATCTGCAATCCGGCTTTCAGGAACGAGAGGCTCCCGAAATACTCGGTGCCCTCGATGTGGAAGGATTCCTGCGGCAGCCCCAGCTCGGCCAGCGCGGAGGCCGGAAAGATCCCCTGGAACGCGAGGTTGTGGATCGTGACCACGGTCGCCGCACTGCGCTGCAGCGTGTAGCGCAGGTAGGCCGGCGCCAGCGCCGCCTGCCAGTCGTTGCAGTGGAGCACGTCGGGCTGCCAGGGCAGCAGGCTGCTGCGGCTCGCGAGCCAGGCCGCGGTGCGCGACAGCAGGCCGAAACGCAGGTGATTGTCGGGCCAGTCGCGGCCGTGCTCGTCCTGATACGGCATGCCGACGCGCGCGTAGTAGGCGGGACAGTCGATCATCCACAGCCCGAGCCCGTCGGCCGTCTCGGCATATTCGAGACGCGCGCCGTACAGCCGCCCCCCGGGGTGCTGGAATTCGGTGACGAAGGTGCGTTCGGGAAACGCCGCCAGCAGTGCCGGGTAGCCCGGCACCAGCACGCGCACGTCCGCACCGAGCCGGCACAGCGCGCGCGGCAGCGCGGCCGCGACATCGCCCAGCCCGCCGGTCTTCACCCACGGCGAGATTTCGGGGCTCGCGAACAGGATGCGCATTTCGCCGCTACAGCCAGACCATCATTCCCATCTCGAACGGATGGGTCAGCAGAGGGTGGCGCGGATAGATCCGGAAACGGTATTCGAGCTTCCCGCACAGGCGCGGCGTGAATTCCAGTTCGTAGCGCCGCTCGCTGTCGTTCAGCACACCGGTATGCTCGAGGAAGAGGCTCTCGCCATCGCCCAGATAGCCGTCCTGGGGCGGGCGGCCGAAGAGGACTTCCACCGCGACGTCGCTCGGCGCGAGCCCGTTCAGATTGACCGCGAGCTCGAACCTGAGGGTGTCGCCGAACGAGACCCTGCGCGCGGCGCTATCCATCCGGCGCAGGCCCACGCCCTGCCAGGCCGCGCGGATCTTCGCCTTCCATGCCGCGAGTTCGCGCGCGCCGGCGAAGCCGTCGCGGCTGAACACGCCCCACTGGCGCGAGGCCGGAACGTAGAAGCGCGCGAGGTACTCGCCCACCATGCGCGCGGTGTTGTAGCGCGGCAGCAGCGACACCATCGAACGCTTGGACATCTGCACCCAGCCCGGCGAATAGCCCTGGGGAGTCGTGTCGTAGTACAGCGGCAGCACGCGGTCCTGGAGGATCTCGTAGAGCGTGCGCGCTTCCTCCTGGGCGCGGCGCGCCTCGTCGAGCGCTTCCGACGCGGGCTTGATCGCCCAGCCGTTGCGCCCGTCGTGGCCCTCGGCCCACCAGCCGTCGAGCACCGACAGGTTGATGCAGCCGTTGATCGCCGCCTTCATGCCGGAGGTTCCCGAAGCCTCGAGCGGGAACACCGGATTGTTGAGCCAGACATCGCAGCCGGATACCAGACGGCGCGCGAGCCGCAGGTCGTATCCCTCGATCAGCAGGATCCTGCCCTCGAACTCGGGCAGCCGCGCCACCTCGGCGATGCGCGCGATCAGATCCTGGCCGGGCTGATCCGCCGGGTGCGCCTTGCCGGCGAACAGGAACAGCACCGGACGCGCGGGATCCGAGACGATCTGCCGCAGCCAGCCCAGGTCCTGGAACAGCAGCGCGGCGCGCTTGTAGGTGGCGAAACGCCGCGCGAACCCAATCGTCAGCACGTTCGGGTTGTCGGGATCGGCCAGTCGCAGCATGCGGTCGAGGTGGGACTGCGAGCCGTTGTTGCGCGTGTGCTGCTCGGCGACGCGGTGGCGCACGAGATGCAGCATCTGCGATTTCAGCGACTGGCGCACGCTCCAGAAAAGCTGGTCGGGAATCGCGTGGACCTGTTCCCAGCACTTGTCGTCACACAACCGCTGGCTCCAGCCGTGGCCAAGGTAGCGGTCGAACATCTCGCCCCAGTCCTGCGCGAGGAAGGTCGGCACATGCACGGCGTTGGTGACGTAGGTCATCGGGTTCTCGCCCGGATCGACCTGCTGCCACATCGGCGCCGCGATGTAGGACGACACGCTGCCGTGCACGCGCGACACGCCGTTGTGATAACGCGAACCGCGAATCGCCAGTGCGGTCATGTTGAATTCGGGCGAGTCCGGAGTCAGCCCGAGCGCCATCAGTTCCGCGAAGCTGCACTTGAGCTCGCCGCACCAGCGCTCGAAATAGCGCCGCATCATGTCCTCGGCGAAGTGGTCGTGGCCGGCCGGCACGGCGGTATGCGTCGTGAATACCGTGCTGGCCGCCACCGCTTCGAGCGCGCTGGCGAAGTCCTGCCCGGCGGCCGCGAGCGCCCGGATGCGCTCGAGGATCAGGAAGGCCGCGTGCCCCTCGTTGATGTGCCAGCAGGTCGGCCCGAGCCCGAGCTGGGCCAGCGCCCGCACGCCGCCCATGCCCAGCACGATCTCCTGTTCGATGCGCGTCGTGCGGTCGCCCCCGTAGAGCCGGTGGGCGATGTCCCGGTCGGCCTGCGAGTTGCCCTCGACATCCGTGTCGAGCAGGTACAGCGTGATCAGGCCCACACGCGCCTGCCACACCTGCAGCGTCACGGTGCGCCCCGGCAGCTCGATGGCGATCGTCATCGGGCTGCCATCGGGCCTGCGCACGAGCGAGATCGGCAGGTCGTCGAAGTCCGCGTCGGCATACACCGCGAGCTGCCTGCCCTCGCTGTCTATGGTCTGCGAGAAATAGCCTTGCCGGTAGAGCAGCCCGACACCGACGAACGGCAGGCGCAGGTCGCTCGCCGCCTTGCAGTGGTCGCCGGCCAGGATGCCGAGCCCGCCGGAATAGATCGGCAGGCTCTCGTGGAAGCCGAACTCGGCGCAGAAATACGCGATCAGCCCGCTGGCGCCGAGCGACTCCGCCCGGCTCGCGTGCACCGGTTCGTGGTGGTAGGTGTCGTAGCTCGACAGCACGCGGTTGAAGCTGCCGAGGAACACCGGATCGTCAGCGGCCTCGTCCAGCGTGCGCTGGTCGACGCGCTTCAGGAACGCCTTCGGACTGTGGCCCACCGCCTGCCACAGCGGCGGGTTGAGCCGCGCGAACAGCGCGCGGGTCGGCCGGTCCCAGCTGTACCACAGGTTGTTCGCCAGCTCGTCGAGCCGCGCGAGCCGGGCCGGCAGCCGCGGGTTGACCTCGATCGGGCACGACGTGCCCGGCCTCGCCGAGAGACGCCGCGCGTGCCGCGGATCGACCCGGGTCAGTTCGGCGAACGGCAGGACTTCCTGTTTGCGCATCGGGGCCTCCGGAGTGGGTCAGGCGACCGTGACCTCGTTCGACAGGTACACGTCCTGGATCGCATTGAGCAGCGCGACGCCATCCTTCATCGGCTTCTGGAACGCCTTGCGCCCGGAGATCAGGCCGGTGCCGCCGGCCCGCTTGTTGATGACGGCGGTGCGGACGGCCTGCGCGAGATCCCCGGCGCCCTTCGACTCGCCGCCGGAATTGATCATGCCGGCGCGGCCCATGTAGCAGCAAGCGACCTGGTAGCGCACGAGGTCGATCGGATGATCCGTGGTCAGCTCCGAATAGACCTTGGGGCTCGTCTTGCCGAATTTCAACGCGCCGAAGCCTCCGTTGTTCTCGGCCATCTTCTGCTTGATCAGATCGGCCTCGATCGTCACGCCGAGGTGATTGGCTTGTCCGGTCAGATCCGCGGCGACGTGGTAATCGACCCCTTCGTGCTTGAAGGCGCCGTTGCGCAGATAGCACCACAGCACGCATGCCATGCCCAGTTCATGCGCGCGCGCGAACCATCGCGACACCTCGTCGATCTGGCGGCGCGACTCGGCCGATCCATAATAGATCGTCGCGCCGACCGCACAGGCGCCCAGCTCGAAGGCCTGCTCCACCGCGGCGAACGGGCTCTGGTCGTAGCTGTTCGGATAGGACAGGAACTCGTTGTGGTTGAGCTTGACGATGAACGGAATCTTGTGCGCATAGCCGCGCGACACCGCGCCGAGCACCCCGAGCGTCGAGGCGACGCCATTGCAGCCGCCCTCGATCGCGAGCCGGACGATGTTCTCCGGGTCGAAGTAATCGGGGTTGGGCGCGAAGGACGCTCCCGCGGAATGCTCGATGCCCTGGTCGACGGGCAGGATCGACAGATACCCGGTGCCGGCGAGCCGCCCGTGCCCGAAGAGCTGTGCGAGATTGCGCAGCACGCCCGGCTTGCGATCGCTGCGCGCGACGACCCGGTCGATGAAGTCCGGCCCGGGAAGGTGCAGTCTGTCCTTCGGAATCGTCGCGCACGCATGGCCGAGCAGCGATTCGGCTTCCGCGGCGAGCAATCCGGCGATGTCGGTCATGATCGGTCTCTCCCGTAAGATGCCATCAATATATCACCGGGCCGGGACGGTCCGCGGCGGATCCCGTGCGCTCAGACGCCATCGCGCAGCTCGATCGCGAGATGCATTTCGGCGCTTCCCGCAGCCGCCTCCCAGGTGAACGTCAGGCAGGCCGCCTGCATGATCTTCTCGAATCCCGCTTCGGACAACGACACGGTGTGATAGGGCGCAGCCTCGAGCCGCGCCGCGGGGCCGGCATGCAGCTCGATCGCGCCCGGAAGCTCGAGATCGTCGAGCGTCACGACCGCGCACGCGGGCAGCACCAGCGTCTGGCCGAACCCGCAGGGGATGCTGCCGTCCTCGAGGAGGTAGCGCCCGGAATAGCCGTCGCAACTGGGCATCGCGAGGTTCAGTTGCGTCGCGAGCCGGCCGCGCGCCAGTCCCTCCAGCCGCCAGCACACCTCGATCCTTCGGCCTTCGAGCGCGATGCGCTTGCGGATCCGTCCCGTGCCCACGGCGCAGGTCCATTCGAGCGCATGCAGCGGCGCGTTCGCCTGTTCGAGTGCGTATTCGCTCAGGTGCCGTGCCGGCCGGCCCTCGGCGTGCCAGCAATCGAGCAGGCTCGCGCGCGAGCGCACGTCCGTCAGCAGGTCGGCCGCGTCGATCGCGTGCCGGAAGTGCACGCGATCGTGAGCCGATGCGATGCCCGTGCCCGCATGGGCGGCGGGCACTTCGTTGAACC
The DNA here is from genome assembly GCA_037440385.1 of Rhodocyclales bacterium. GTDB lineage: Bacteria > Pseudomonadota > Gammaproteobacteria > Burkholderiales > Rhodocyclaceae > CG2-30-68-42. Next base: position 25,566 of record JBBIUI010000008.1, read on the forward strand.
TGCGGTGATAGAACTCGTGCCGGCGTGCGATCGTGTCGCAGAAGTTGTGGGCGAGCGCGAAGCTGTCGAACTCGTGCATGGCGGCGGCTCCATCGAGCCGCAGCGCGAGCTGAAGATGCGCGTTGTGGATCATCAGTTCTTCATGGCCGTCGAGATCCACGTCGCGCCGGGCGAGCGGCGGGCGCGGCGCCCTGGCGTCCAGCGAACGCTCGAGCTCGATCAGCGCGCTCCACAGCGCTCGGCGCAGGTGCGGCAGGTACAGTCCGCCGAAAAGTCCGTGCCAGTAGGCGTCGTTTGCCTGCGCCCGGTGCAGCAGCGCGCGCAGCGCGGCATCGTCGCCCGCCGCAGCCAGCCGGCCCGAACACTCGAGCATGCGCTTGTGCATCCAGTTCGCCTCGGGGTAGCGGCTGAGGAAGTTGCGCCAGAAGCCGCCGCGCAGGTGGGGCTTGGCAGCCGCATAGGTACCGGCCTGTTTTTCCTGGTTCACCAGCCGGGCGTAGTGTGACGCGGCCACGGGGGGCAGCGTCCATTCGTTCATCTCGATGTAGGAGGTGGTCGGCAGATAGACCACGCCGCGCGTCGCGTGGCTCGCGCGGAACTCCGAATAGGTCTCCGTGCGGATCAGCGGGCTGGCGAGCACGCCGCCGATGAACCGCTCGAGCCATCCCTTTTCATAGACCCATTCGTAGGTCTCCGGCCAGATGCCGAACTTCTCGATGTCGTCGAAATAGATGGCCGCCGCGCGGCCTTCGCCGGCGAGCCGCTCGATGTGGGCGAGCGCGTCTTCGGCGAGCGAGAAGGGAAGCCGGTAGCGCAGCGCCTCCGAGATCGGGAAGACGTCGAGCACGCGCCCATCCTCCTCGGTCGTGTAGTGGCCGTCGAGCGCGCGCGCGTCCAGCCCGGTGCACAGGAAGTGGTAGTCGTCGAGCACCGTGTAGCGGATGCCCGAATCGGCCAGTGCCGGAACCACCGTGGCTTCCCAGGCTCGCTCCGTGAGCCAGGCGCCCTGGGGGGTGCAGCCGAAGTGCCGCGCCAGGCGCTGCGACATTGCCGCGATCTGGCTCAGGCGGTCGCGGCCCGGGATCGCGGCCAGCACCGGCTCGCAGTCGCCGCCGCCGACCAGTTCCACCTGGCCGCGGCCGGCCATCTCGGCGAGCAGCGCCATGTCGGCGGGGAACCGCTCGAACAGTTCCCCGAGCAGCCACCCGGAAAAGTGCACGCTGAAGCGGAACTCCGGGAAGCGGTGCAGTGTGCGCAGGAACGGACGGTAGCAACGCTCGATCGCGTCGTCGATCACCGCCGGGAAATTGCCGACCGGCTGGTGGGCATGCACGCCGAACAGCAGTGAGATCGGCCGGTTCATCGTATCGGCCCGCGTCGCAGTGGCGCCGGGCCGCGACGCCGTTTCCCGTGGCAGCGGCGCCTCGCCGCGAGGATGCGCATCATGAGGCCCGCCGCATGGTCCCGCCGGATTCGGCCTGGTCGCCGCCGTGGCTCAGCGGGGAGGCCAACTGGACCGGAGCGGGCAGCCGCAGCCGCTCGTAGAGCCCGACCAGGTTGCGCCGGTACATCTCGTCGAAGCTGCGCACGATGGGGCGCGGATTGTAGTCGCCGCACCACCAGAACCAGTCCGAACCTTCGCACACGACCAGTTGCGCCTGCGCCGCCTGCTGCTGCTGTGCGTCGAGCCGGCCGCTGTTCATCACCAGGTCGTAGGCCTGCTTGGCGGCGCACAGCAGGTCCCACGCGCGGTTCTTGTCGGGGCTGCCGATCCACGTCGACAGCGTGCCATAGACCCAGCTTCCCGCGACGACGGAAGGCAGGGCGTCGAGTTCCGGAGCGTTCGCCAGATGCTGGCTGAACGTCGTCGTCCGAAGGTTCGGATGCGATTCGAGCGACGCATACAGGTCGTCGAAGAAATAGTAGGCGTTGTACGGGTAATGTTCCCAGGCGTTCTCGCCGTCGAGGATCACCGGCACCAGCGGTCTCGATCCGGCCGGCGCACGCTTGCGGATCGCATCGAGCTCGCCCAGGAAATGATTGACGGCATCGCGCCCGTGCCAGCGCGAGTACTCGAAGCCGATCAGATCGGAGAGCCTCTCGTCGCGGAAGAACACCGCGAGACCGGGCGCCGCCTCGACGCGGTAGCCGCGATACAGGTATCGGGAGCGATCGGCCAGCCGTCCGTCGCCCGCCCGTCGCAGGCTGTTCGCGAGCACGCTCTCGCTGCTCGCGGTCCAGCGCACACCCCGGCTCGCGAGCAGCTGCAGGAAGCCGGTCGAGATGGCGCCCTCGGCCGGCCACATGCCTTCGCAGCGCTGGCCGAAACGCCGTTCGTGGCTGGCCAGCGCTTCGTCGACCTGGGCGAGCACTCGCGCGCGCCCGCCCGAATAGCCGGCGGCGGTCGGAAGCGCCGCCTGCGGTTCGGCCTCGCGCGCGCTCTTCAGGTCCAGCAGCAGCGGCGCGATCGGATGTGAATGGGGCGTGGCCGACAGCTCGATCCGGCCCGCCGCGGCCAGCGCCCGGTAACGCGGCAGCAGTCCCGAGACCAGTTCGCCGATCAGGTTGAACAGATGCATGCGGTCGGCATAGGTGAAGCCTTCACCCTTCGTCAGCAGTTCGGCCACCAGGGGCCGGTTGCGCCTCTCGGTCTCGCCGATCCATGCGAGGTGGTACCAGGTCACCAGGTCCGCGAAGTACGCTCCCGACAGGTAATCGAGCGCCGTCTCGCCGCTCGTCTGGAGGTTCTGGAACAGGTCGTGCAGGCGCTGGTAGCGCGGAAACGGCGCGAGCATCGTCACGTGGTTGCTGCGAAAACACCACTCGAGCAGCAGCCGCCGCTCGTCGGCGCGCAGGTCGTTCATCACCGGGCGCGCGAGCATGCGCAGCAGCGGGTCGCGCAGCTCGCCGTTCGCGAACTGGCGCACATAGTCCTCGATCTGGTCGAGCAGCACCGGAACGAAGTTGATCACGACCCGCACACCCGGATGGCGCTCGAGGTGCGAGACCATGTCGGTGTAATCCTTGGTGGCGTGCAGGTAGACCCACGGCTGCAGGAATTCGCCGCTGCCGTGGTCGCGGTAGTCGGGCTGATGCATGTGCAGCAGCAGCACCAGATCGAGCTTGTTCTTCGCAGGCATGCTTGCGCGACCGGCCGTCCGTTCGTCGCGCGCTCAGCGCGTCTGGTGGACCTGCTGACCGAGCATCTCCGGAGTGATCAGCGTGATGCCTTTTTCCGAGACGTGGAAGCGGTTGCGGTCCTGTTCGGGATCGATGCCGGCGACGAAGCCGTCCGGGATGCGGCAGGCCTTGTCGACGATCACGCGTTTGAGCACGACGCCCTGGCCGATCTGCACCTTGGGCAGGATCACCGAATCCTCGACCAGGCTGTAATCGTTGACCCGCACGCTCGAGAACAGCAGCGAACGGCGCACCGTCGCGCCCGAGATGATGTCGCCCCCCGACACCATCGTGTCGACCGCCATGCCGCGGCGCCCGTCGTCGTCGAACACGAACTTCGCGGGCGGGAGCTGTTCCTGATAGGTCCAGATCGGCCACTGCTCGTCGTACATGTCCAGCTCGGGGAGCACCTTCGTGAGCTCCATGTTCGCTTCCCAGTAGGCGTCGACGGTGCCGACGTCGCGCCAGTACGGGACGTTCCCGCGCGGGCCGACGCACGAATCCGCGAAATGATGGGCGCAGACGCGGTAGCGCGGCACGACGTGGGGGATGATGTCCTTGCCGAAGTCGTGGCCCGAGGCAGGGTCGTCGGCATCGCGCACGAGCTGTTCGAACAGGAACGGCGCATTGAACACGTACACGCCCATGCTGGCGAGCGATGACTCCGGCCGGCCCGGGATCGGCGGCGGATCCTGCGGCTTCTCGACGAAACTGCGCACGCGCCAATCGGCGTCGATGCCGATGACGCCGAATTCCCGGCCATCCTCGCGCGGCACTTCGACGCAGGCGATCGTCATGTCCGCATGCCGCGCGACGTGATCGGCGAGCAGCTTGCCATAGTCCATCTTGTAGATGTGGTCGCCCGAGAGCACGAGCACCAGTTCCGCATGCTGCTGTCGCATGACCCCCAGATTCTGGAACGCGGCGTCGGCCGTGCCCTGGTACCAGTTCTCCGCCACCTGCTGCTGGGCGGGCAGCAGCTCGATGTGCTCGCCGAAGCGCCCGTCGAGGAAGCTCCAGCCGCGCTGCAGATGGTGGATCAGGCTCTGCGCCTTGTACTGGGTCGCCACTCCGATCCGGCGCACCCCCGAATTGACGCAGTTCGACAGCGTGAAGTCGATGATGCGGAACTTGCCGCCGAAGGGGACCGCCGGCTTCGCGCGCCAGTCGGTGAGCTGCTTCAGCCGCGTGCCGCGCCCGCCCGCGAGCACCAGCGCGAAGCTCGCCTTGGTGAGATGGCTGACCAGACCCGGATCGCTCGTCCTGGGCATGAGTGGTGTGCTCCGCAGAAAGATGCGCCGGCGATGCGAATCCCGCCCGCGTCGCGCCCATTGTAACCCGGTGCCATGCGCTGCCGGCAAGCGCGCCGGGACGCTTCGGACGCGGCGGCTCGCGGCTTCATACCGCGACCGGCGCCGGGATGTGCGGCAGCGGATCGTAGCCTTCCAGCACGATGTCCTCGTAGCGGAATGCCGACAGCTCGCGGCGGTCCGGGTCGAGCCGCAGCCGCGGCAGCGGCCTGGGCGTGCGCGCGAGCTGCATGCGCGCCTGGTCGAGGTGGTTCAGGTACAGATGGGCATCGCCGAGCGTGTGGACGAAATCGCCGGGCGCATATCCGCACACCTGCGCCAGCATCTCGGTGAGCAGCGCATACGAAGCGATGTTGAAGGGCACGCCCAGAAAGGTGTCGGCACTCCTCTGGTAGAGCTGGCAGGACAGCCGGCCATCGGCGACGTAGAGCTGGAACAGCGCGTGGCATGGCGGCAGCTTCACCCGATCGACGTCGGCCGGATTCCACGCGGTGACGATGTGGCGTCGCGAGTCGGGCTCGCGCTTGAGCCGTTCCACGAGCTGCGCGATCTGATCGATGCGCCGGCCGCCGGGCGCTTCCCAGGACCGCCACTGGGCGCCATAGACCGGGCCCAGGTCGCCGTGCTCGTCCGCCCATTCGTCCCAGATGGATACGCCGTTCGCATTCAGATAGGCGATGTTGGTGTCCCCGCGCAGGAACCACAGCAACTCGTGGATGATGGACTTCAGATGCAGCTTCTTGGTCGTGACGAGCGGAAAGCCCGCCGACAAGTCGAAGCGCATCTGCCAGCCGAACACCGACAGCGTACCCACGCCGGTGCGGTCGCGCTTTCGCGTGCCGTGCTCGAGGACATGGCGAAGCAGGTCCAGGTATTGCTGCATGGCGCGAGGCCCGGTCGTGGATCGGAGTGCGGATTCTAGCCCGCGCGTGCGCTTTGCGCGGCGGGGCAAGTCTCGGTACCATAGCCGCGCCTGTTTGGTGGAGAGGGCGCGGTGGGATTGTTCGAAAGCAAGCCCGCACATCCGCTGGCCGACCAGAACGAACTGTCCGGCCGCCTCGCGGCACTGTGCGCTGCGCAACCGATGGCGGCCGTGCAGCAGGCCACCGCATGGCTGCGCGAGGCCGCCGAGGTGCACGCGCTCGGCGCCGGCGAGCGCGAGGCGGCGGTGCGCCAGCTCGACGATGCTGCGCAGCCACATGCCCGGGTCATGGGCCGGGCGTTCCTGACGATGGTCCCGCTCGCGCAACGGGAGGAACTCGACCTGTGGCGCACCAACCGCGATTTCTGGGTGCAGCTCGGCACGTCGTGTTTCGTCTGCCTGACCGAAGCCGAGCGCGAAGGTGCGCCGGCGGACCTGTTGCGCAGGATCGAGCTCGCGAGGCTCGCCGCGAGGATGATGCGCGCCTATGCCGCGCGGCTGAAGTGGGACCAGTTCCGTTACTGGCCGGCCTCCGAGGCGGTGTGGCAGATCATGGGTCGCGCCTGCCTTTTCGCGCAGCAGGCCGGTTTCGCCCGGCGCGAGATTTCGGCCTACCACGGCGAGCATCCGACCACCGTCGAACAGGAATACCTGAAGGCGCTGGTCTTTCAGGTGTCGGCGACCGACGCGCTGCTGCCTTTCGAGATCGAGATCGCGGATCGGCTGATCGCCCGGTTCCTGTCCCTGTTCACCTTTTCGGAGCATCGCGCGGCAGGCTATTCGTACTGGGTCGATCCGGCCGAGCGCCCACGCGATCAGAAAGCGGGCGCGCAGCTTCCGGACAGCCCGACGCTGCGTTTCTTCACGACCGCCGAAGCCTACGCGGCGCTGGAACGGCTGCGCGTCGCACTCGATCAGGGCGACGTTCCGCCCGAGCTCGATCTGGAGCGCTACCGCTCGCCGCGCATGTTCGCGCCCGTCGTGCGGCATCTGGCCGCGCACTGGGGTCCGAATCCGCCCTCGCGCAGCCATGACCGCCATCGCGTGCAGTCCGACATGGCGGTGGTGGTCGGGCTGCCGGAGATCGTCCGGGTGCTGGCGCGGCCCGAAGAGGCGGACAATCCGGCGCGATGGACCGTGGAGAACGTCAGTCAGGGCGGGTTGCGCACGCGCCTTCCGCTCGCCGAGGCCGACAGCCTGCCGATCGGTACGTTGCTGGGGATGCGACCCGCAGGCGGCGACAACTGGCTGGTGGGCGTCGTGCGGCGCTTCTCGCGCGCGGGCGGCGGGGCGGGCATCGCCGGCGCCGAGACGCTGACCAAGCATCCGCTGGCCGTCGAGCTTCGCGCAGGCGAGACGGCGCATCCGGCGCTGCTGCTCGATGCGCCCGACGAAGGCGAAACGGTGCGGCTCGTCGTGCCCGCGCCGGCGTTCGCGCCCGATCGTGATGCCGAATGCATCGTGGCGGGCGCGTCGCTGCGGCTGCGACCGGTGGAGGCGGTCGAAGGGTCGGCCGAGACCGTTCTCGCGCGCTACGAAGTATTGCCCGGTCTGCCACCTGTCAGGGAGAGCGTCGAATGCTGAAACTGTTTTCCGCCCGGTCCGATCATCCGCTCGCCGCAGCGGAGGAAGTCGACCGGATCGTGGCCGATCTGGCCGGCATGGAGCCGAAAGCGGCGCTGCGGGAGATCGCGGACTGGCTCGATTCGCTCGACGCCGCCACCGATTTCTCGGCAGAGAAGCGTTTCGGCGTGCTCGCGCGCTTCGACGATGCGGCCGTGCAGCCGCTGCGGGTCGTCGTGCGCGACATCTTCACGACGCCGCGACAGGTCAAGGGCTATGGCGCACCGCTGTTCCAGCTCGGCCGCCGGCTGTTCAGACGCATCGCGCTCGGCTACACGAGCTGCTTCGACGCGAACGAGCACGGCGGGCGGGACGCGGAATTCGTCCGCCGCGCGTTGCCGCAGCTCGCCTCACGCCTGCTGCGCGCGCATGCCCAATGGCTGAAATGGAGCCAGTTCCGCTACGGCCCCGTCGATCCGGTGCTGTGGGCCGATGCCGGGGCGGCCTACACCGCGGCGGTCGAGGCCGGATGCGACCGGCGCCGCGTGACGGTGTTTTCTGCCGGCGCGCCGGACACCTGTCCGCACGACGAGTACCTCCGGGCGCTGGTGTTCCAGGTCTCGGCGCCCGACCGGCTGAGGCCGCTCGAGATCGAGCTCGTCGACAAGCTGATCTCGCGCTTCCTTCCGCTGATCCGGCTTGGCGCCGAAGCGTCCGCCGAGGCACTGTACTGGATCGATCCGGCCCGGCCGATGGCGCCCATGCGGCTCGCGCGCAAGCCCAAGGTGTCGCCGACCCTGTGCTACCTCGGCCTGAGCGGCGCCGTGCCGGGGGTGGTCGAGCTGATGGGCCAGGCGAGCAAGGGCGAACTGCCGGCCGGACTGGATCTGGGCGCGCACTATCCGCCCAAGCTCGTGCTGCCGGTGCTCGCGCACCTGTCGCGCTATTGGGGCGCGCGGCCGCCCACGCGGGTGCATGCGCGCCACCCGGTGCAGTCGGCGACGCGCTCGGTGCTCGGCTTTTCCCACATCTACGGGCAGCTCTCGGGAAAGCCCGCGGCTGCCGTGAGCTGGCAGATCGAGGACGTGAGCCGCGGCGGCTTCGGGGTGCGCGCGAGCCTGCCCGACGACGAGCTCGTTCATCTGGGCACCCTGCTCGGGCTGCAGCCCGAGGGCGGCGAGAACTGGGTCGTGGGGATCATCCGGCGCATTGCGCGGGCCGCCGAGGCCGAAGGCAGGCTGGGCATCGAGACGCTGTCCCATGCGCCGGTCGCGCTCGAGGTCGAATTGTCCGGCCACAAGACCGACGTGCTGCTGCTCGACGCGCTGGAGGCCGGCGCGTCGGTGCGCCTCGCGCTGCCGCAGTTCGGCTACGACGAAGCGGTGCGGCTGCGCGTCGTCCATGACGGGCGCATCGCCGAGCTGGAGCCGGTCGGCCTGCTCGAATCCGCCGATGCCTGTGACGTCGCCCGCTACCGCGTCGTCAGCCTGGCTGCCTGCGCCGGATCGCCGACTTCGGCCGGAACGCCCTGACCACCTCTTCGTGCGTCTCGATGTAGGGACCGCCGATCAGGTCGATGCAGTAGGGCACGGCGGCGAAGATGCCGGGAACGAGCGGCCGGCCGCCGTCGTCCTTCACCCCTTCCAGCGTTTCGCGGATCGACTTCGGTTGCCCGGGCAGGTTGAGGATCAGCGTGGTACCGCGGATCGCGCCGATCTGTCTGGACAGGATCGCGGTGGGCACGAAGTTCAGGCTGATCCGGCGCATTTGCTCGCCGAAGCCGGGCATCAGCTTGTGCGCGACGGCGGCGGTCGCGTCCGGGGTGACGTCGCGCGGCGCCGGGCCGGTACCCCCCGTCGTCAGCACCAGATGGCATCCGGCCTCGTCGCACAGCTCGATCAGCGTGCGCTCGATCGTGTCGCGATCGTCCGCGATCAGCCGCGTGTGCGCGTGCCACGGCGAGGCGAGCGCGGCGGCTAACCATTCCCGCAGCGCGGGGACGCCCTGGTCCTCGTAGATGCCCTGCGAGGCGCGGTCGGAAATGGACACCAGTCCGACCGACAGTTCGTCAGGATTCGACGCCTTCATCGATGATCTCCCTCACTGCGCGGAACAGTTCCCGATAGCTTCGCGGCGGGGCGTTGCGCTGGCGCTCCGCAAGCGCGCGGCGCACGAGGGCGCGCAGCCGCTGCACGTCCGCGCCGGGATGGTCGGCTGCGAACGCGGCGAGCGCGGCCGGGTCTTCGAGCAGCCGCTCGCGCTGGCGTTCGGTCTCGTGCTGGAGTGCGATGGCCGCGTTCGACGTTCCCCGCACCCTCGCGAGCGCCTCGCGCACCGGCGCCGGGTCGATCCCGCGCATCAGCCGCCCGATGTACTGGAGCTGGCGCCTGCGCGCCTCGAACCGGGTGATGGTGCGCGCCTCGTCGAGCGCTGCACGCAGCGCGTCGGGCAGCGGCGCGATCCTCGCGAGCTGGGCGGGCTGGAGTTCGGCCAGCCGCTCGCCGAGCTCCTGCAGCGCGTGCATCTCGCGCTTGCGCCGGGTCTTGCTCGGCTTCGGTGCGGTGGCGACTGCGTTCGGATCCGGGGACGCGCCGGCAGGGTTCGCGGTGGCGATCACGATACAATTATAACTTTCCGGCACCGTGACCATGACGGAGCGAGACTTCAGCTACGCCGCCGAGCACCTGCGCTCGATCGCCGCGCAGTTGCTCGCGTTCGCGCAGGCGCGCGGCGCGAGCGCGTGCGAGACCGAGGTCTCGGAGGGCTACGGCCAGTCGGTGACGGTGCGCTCGGGCTGCGTCGAGACGATCGAGTACAACCGCGACAAGGGTATCGGCATCACCGTCTATGTCGGGCAGCGGCGAGGCTATGCCGCGAGTTCGGATTTCACGCGCGATGCGCTGCGCGCCACCGTCGATGCGGCCCTGTCGATCGCGCGCCACACGGCGGAGGATCCCTGCGCCGGACTGCCCGAGGCGGGAACGCTCGCGACCGACTACCCGGAACTCGATCTCGATCATCCGTGGGAGATCGACGTCGACCGTGCGATCGGACTGGCGCGCCGCTGCGAGGCGGCCGCCTTCGCGACGAGTCCGCTGATCACCAATTCGGAGGGCGCGAGCGTGTCGACGCAGCGCTCGCACTTCGTCATCGCAAACAGCCTCGGTTTCACCGGCGGTTACGCGGCGACCCGCCATTACCTGTCGTGCTCGGTCATCGCCGGCAGCGGCGAGGACATGCAGCGCGACGACTGGTATTCGGGCCGGCGCGACGCGCGCGAGCTGGCCTCGCCGGAAGCGCTCGGCGAATATGCGGCGCGCCGCGCGCTGTCGCGCCTCGGCGCGCGCAGGATCCCGACCTGCGAGGTGCCCGTGCTGTTCGAGGCGCCCCTCGCGGCGACGCTGATCGGAAACTTCGTGCATGCGGCTTCCGGCGGCAGCCTGTATCGTAAGGCCTCGTTCCTGGTCGATCGGCTCGGCACGCAGGTGTTCGCGCCTTGCGTGAGCATTTCCGAACGCCCGCATCTGCCGCGCGGCCTGGCCAGTGCGCCGTTCGATGACGAGGGCGTCGCGACGCGCGACCGGGAAATCGTCGAAGCCGGCGTGTTGCGCGGCTACTTCCTGTCGGCCTACACGGCCCGCAAGCTCGCTTTGCCGAATACCGCGAACGCCGGAGGCTGCCACAACCTGATCGTTCGCGCCGGCCCCGGCGACGAAGATCTCGACGGCCTCGTGCGGCGCATGGGCCGCGGCCTGCTGGTCACCGAGCTGCTCGGGCACGGCGTCAATTACGTGACTGGCGACTATTCGCGCGGCGCCGCGGGTTACTGGGTCGAGGCGGGCGAGATCCGCCATCCGGTGCAGGAGGTCACGATCGCGGGCAACGTCGCGGCGATGCTGCGCGGCATCGTCGCGATCGGCAACGACGTCGTCATCCCCCCTGTCCTGCGGGTCGGCTCGATGCTGATCGACCGGATGACCGTGGCCGGCGCGTGACGCCGCGGCAGGGCGCTCCGGCAGGCGATTCGGGCTCGGCAATGCACTGTGATATGCTCCGCCGATTCCGCGAAAGGCGGAATCGGGCCGGCATGCCTCACGATGGCATCGTCCGGAAGACAAGGAACACAATACTCATACGGAGACACATCATGGAACGTCGTAACTTCATCAGGAACGCAGGGCTGGCCGGCATCCTGGCCGCAGGGGTGGCGCCCGTCGTCCACGCCCAGACAGCGATCCGCTGGCGCCTCGCCTCGAGTTTCCCGAAGGCACTCGACACGATCTTCGGCTCGGCAGAAGTGTTCGCCCACAAGGTCAAGGAGATGTCCGGCGGCAAGTTCGAGATTTCCGTGCATGCCGGCGGCGAGCTGATGCCCCCGTTCGGCGTCGTCGACGGCGTGCAGCAGGGCACCGTCGAGTGCGCGCACACCGCGCCCTACTACTTCTTCGGCAAGGATCCGACCTTCGCCATCGACTGCGCGATCCCCTTCGGCCTCAACTCGCGCCAGATGACCGCCTGGATGTACGAAAGCAACGGCATGAAGCTGTTCCGCGAGTTCTACGCCCAGTACAACATCGTCAACTTCCCGATGGGCAACACCGGCGCCCAGATGGGCGGCTGGTACCGCAAGGAGATCAAGGGACTTGCCGACATCAAGGGCCTCAAGATGCGCATCGGCGGCTTCGGCGGCCGCATCCTGCAGGGCATCGGCGGCGTGCCGCAGAACATCCCCGGCGGCGAGATCTACCAGGCACTCGAAAAGGGCACCATCGACGCCACCGAATGGGTCGGCCCCTACGACGACCAGAAGCTCGGTTTCCACAAGGTCGCCAAGTTCTACGCCTACCCGGCGTGGTGGGAAGGCGGCCCGCAGCTTTCCCTCTATGTCAATAGCAAGGCCTACAACGGCCTGTCGAGCGAGAACAAGGCGATCCTCGAATCCGCCGCGGCCTTCGCCCACACCACCATGCAGGCCAGGTATGACGCCAAGAACCCGCAGGCGCTCAAGGAGCTGGTCGCGGGCGGTGCCAAGCTGTTCCGCCTGCCCAAGCCGGTGATGGACGCCGCCTTCAAGTTCGCGATGGCTCACTATGCCGAGCTGTCCGCCAAGAACGCGAACTGGAAGAAGATCTACACGGATTACGCCGCCTTCCGCAAGGATCAGAACCTCTGGTTCAGGTTCTCCGAGATGGGTTTCGACAGCTACATGCAGGCACAGAAGCTGTAAGTCCGCCGCACACGGCACAGGCAACAGACAACGAAAAACCGCGCTCCGGCGCGGTTTTTCGTTGGGCTTCTCATTTCTTCTTTTCTTTCGCCATCTCTTCGAGCAGGGCCTTGGCGGGGTCCTCCTCCTGCTCCTTGTTCGGTGCTTCCGGCGCTGTCGCTGCGCCTTCCTTCCCCGCGTCGCCCGGCGCCGCTTCCTGCGCTGGCGGCCTGGCCGCCTCGTCCCCGCTGCCGTAGTCGCTCGGCGCCGCCTCGATCTGGAGGGTATCGAGATCGACCTCCTGCTGCTTTACGAGGCCGCCCGTGACGAGGGCCGGAAAGGCGATGACCAGGCCGATCATGATCACCTGGATGACGACGAACGGCACCGCGCCCCAGTAGATCTGGCCGGTCGTGACCGGCGCGATCTCCTTCTTGGTGACGTGATCGACGTGCTTCTGGTGCGGCGCGACCGAGCGCAGGTAGAACAGCGCGAAGCCGAAGGGCGGATGCATGAACGAGGTCTGCATGTTCACCGCCAGCACGACGCCGAACCAGACCAGGTCGACCCCCATCTTCTCGGCCACCGGGCCGAGAAGCGGAATGATGATGAAGGCCAGCTCGAAGAAGTCGAGGAAGAAGGCGAGCACGAAGACCAGCAGGTTGACGACGATCAGGAAGCCGATCTGGCCGCCCGGCAGGCTGGTGAGCAGGTGTTCGACCCAGCGCGGGCCGTCGACGCCCTGGAAGGTGAGGCTGAAGACCGTCGCGCCGAGCAGGATGAAGAGCACGAAGGACGACAGCTTCATGGTCGCCTCCATCGCCTGCTTCATCAGCTTGATGCTCAGGCGGCGGCGCGAGCTCGCCATCACCAGCGCGCCCACCGCGCCCATCGCGCCGCCTTCGGTCGGTGTGGCGATGCCGAGGAAGATGGTGCCCAGCACCAGGAAGATCAGCGCCAAGGGCGGAATCAGCACGAAGGTCACGCGCTCGGCCATGCGCGAGAGCAGGTGGAGTTTCGCGACGCGGTTGAGCACGGCGAGCGCGAAAGCGATGCCGATGCCGACGCACATCGAGACGACGATCAGCTCGTCCTTCGGGGTCTCGGCCGGCCGCGTCTGGGCGAACAGCACCGCGCCGCCCACCGCGAGCAGGAACAGCACCAGCACCGAGCGCATTCCCGGACTGCCGTCCGGCTCGCGGATGGTGCGCGCTTCGAGCGGCAGGGCCGGCGCCGCCGCCGGCTTGACCAGCGTCACCGCGAGCACCCAGCCGGCATAAAGCAGGGTGAGGACGAAGCCGGGAATGAAGGCGCCGGCATACAGGTCGCCGACGCTGCGGCCGAGCTGGTCGGCGATCACGATCAGCACCAGCGAGGGCGGAATGATCTGCGCCAGCGTGCCGGAGGCGGCGATCACCCCGGAAGCCAGCCGCCGGTCGTAGCCGTAGCGCAGCATGATCGGCAGCGAAATGAGGCCCATCGAGATGACCGAAGCGGCGACCACGCCGGTCGTCGCCGCCAGCATCGCGCCGACGAACACGGTGGCGTAGGCCAGGCCGCCGCGGATCGGGCCGAACAGCTGGCCGACCGTGTCGAGCAGGTCCTCGGCCATGCCGGAACGTTCGAGGATCAGCCCCATGAAGGTGAAGAACGGGATCGCCAGCAGCGTGTCGTTCTTGAGGATGCCGATCATGCGCAGCGGCAGCGCGTGCAGCAGCGACTCCGGCAGCAAGCCGAGCTCGACGCCGAAATAGCCGAAGAACAGGCCGCAGGCAGCCAGCGAGAAGGCGACGGAATAGCCGAGCAACAGGAAAACGATCAGCCCCGCGAACATCACCGGAGCCAGGTTGGCTTGCAGGAATTCGATCACGGCCGCTGCCCCCTGCCGCGTGCGTCGTTGGCCAGATCGTCGGCTGCCTCGACCATGCCGACCACCTCGGGCGCCACCTGACGCCTGCGGATTTCTTCGGCGAGTTCCTCCTCGGCACTCTCTTGCTGCACCGGATGGGTGGGATCGTCACAACGTCCCATCAGGAAGCCGATGCGTTTGATGAGTTCGGACACGCCCTGCAGGCCGAGCAGCGCGAAGCCGGTGGGGATCAGTGCATAGACCGGCCAGCGCAGCAGGCCGCCGGCATTCTCGGACAGTTCGCCGCTCGCATAGGCCTGCACCACGATGGGCCAGACCAGGCGGATCACCTGGATGACGAAAGGGAACAGGAAACAGACGATGCCGAAGATCTCGACCTTGATCTGGGTACGCTTGGAGAAGCGGCCGAGGATCACGTCGATCTTGACGTGCCCCTGGCGCAGCATCGTGTAGCCGGCGCCGAGCAGGAAGATGGCGGCGAACAGATACCACTGGATCTCGAGGAAGGCGTTCGAGCCGATGTCGAAGACCTTGCGCGCGACCGCATTGGCCGCCGAGATCAGCACCGCGGCGAGCACCAGCCACAGCACCAGCGCGCCGATGCGCTCGGTCAGCGCATCGATGCGGCGCGACAGTTTGAGCAGACCTTCCATGTTTCCTCCTGGTGACGTGAAACGCTCTACCTGCCGAGCGCTGCCGCCTGCGTTTCATCCGACGCGCGTGGCCCGAGGTCGGCGATGCGGCGTGATCGCCGCATCGGCGGGTTTGTCGTCGTGCCGCGCAGTCTACCCGACGTTCACCGCCGCGCGCGGCCACATTGTGGTAAACCACAAGCCGAACCGCATTGCCCATTCCGTCGCCGCCTCGTCATGATCACCCGGCTTTGCCTGATCCGTCACGGTGAAACGGCCTGGAACGCCGGCCAGCGCATCCAGGGCCAGATCGACGTCCCGCTGTCGAGCAGGGGGCACGCCCAGGCGCGCGCCACCGCCAACGCGCTGCGCGGTGAGCGCTTCGCGGCGATCCATTGCAGCGACCTGGCGCGCGCCCGCCAGACCGCACAGGCGATCGCTGCGGTGCTGAAGCTGCCGTTCGTCCCGTGCGCGTCGCTGCGCGAACGCGATTACGGCATGTTCCAGTCTCTGACCTGGTCGGAGGTGCGCAGCCGCCGTCCGGACGATTGGGCGCGCCACGCCGCGCGGGACGAGGATTTCGACTTTCGTGGCACGGGCGAGAGCCTGCGCGCGTTCGCGGCTCGCGTGCTGGAGGCACTCGCGCGGATCCTCGCCGCGCATGCGGGCGACCGCGTGCTGGTCGTGACCCACGGCGGCGTGCTCGACGTCGTGCACCGGCGCGCGACCGGGACGAGACTCGCCGCGCCGCGCGATTTCGAGATCCCGAATGCGGCGGCGAACTGGATCGAAGTCGACGGCGACCGCTGGTCCATCCTGTCGTGGGCCGAGCGGGGCCATCTCGGCGAGACACTCGATGAGCTTCCCGGCTGACGAGCGCGACGGCGCGGGCGAGGAGGCTGGGCAGCGCGTGCTCGCGATCGTGCGCGAGCTGGCCGAGCAGACCCATCCGGGCCGCGCGATCGAGGCCGGCCTGGACAGCGACCTGGAACGCGAACTCGGCCTCGACAGCCTGGCGCGCGTCGAACTGCTGCTCAGGCTCCAGCGGGCGTTCGGCGTCGAAGTGCAGGAACGGGCCCTGACCGATGCCGACACGCCGCGCGCGCTGTTGCGTTTCCTGCGCGCCGGCGGCGCGCTCGCGCTTCAGGCACCCGCGCCGGTCGGCAACTTGGCAAGCCCGGCCGCAGCTTCCGAAGACACGCCGGAGCGCGCGCGCACGCTGATCGAGGTCATCGAGTGGCACGTCGCGCGCCACCCGCAGCGCGTGCATGTCGTGCTGCTCGGCGAGGCGGGCGCAGCCGAACGCATCACCTACGGGGCGTTGCTCGAGCACGCGCGCGAGATCGCGACCGGGCTCGCCGCGCGCGGGCTCGCCGCGGGCGAGACCGTGGCGCTGATGCTGCCCACCGGTCGCGAGTATCTCGCGTGCTTCCTGGCAGTGCTCGCCGCTGGCGGCGTGCCGGTGCCGATCTATCCGCCTGCGCGCATGTCGCAGATCGAAGAGCATCTTCGGCGGCACGCCCGCATCCTGGCCAATGCCGCTGCGGTGCTGATGATCACGGTCGGGCAGGCGCTGGGCGTGGCGCAGCTGCTTCGCGCCGCGGTGCCCTCGTTGCGTTCGATCCTGACCCCGGAGGAACTGCGCGCGGCGCCCTCGCCGGGGTTGCATTGCGGCAGCGCCGGCGATCTGGCCTTCCTGCAATACACCTCGGGCAGCACCGGGGACCCCAAGGGCGTCATGCTGACCCATGCGAACCTGCTCGCCAACCTCCGCGCGATGGGGCGGGCGGGCGAGGTCCGTGCGGACGACGTCTTCGTGTCCTGGCTGCCGCTGTATCACGACATGGGACTGATCGGCGCGTGGCTCGCGCCGATGTACTTCGGATTCCCGCTGGTGCTGATGTCGCCGCTCGCCTTCCTCGCACGGCCGGTGCGCTGGCTGGAAGCGATCCACCGCTATCGCGGCACCATCTCGGGCGCACCGAACTTCGCCTACGAACTGGTCGCGCGCAAGGTCACCGACGACGATCTGCGCGGCCTGGATCTCGCCTGCTGGCGGCTGGCGTTCAATGGCGCCGAGCCGGTCGCCCCCGCGACCCTCGATGCGTTTTCCACGCGCCTCGCGCCGTTCGGCTTCAGGCGCGAGGCGCTCGCGCCGGTCTATGGGCTGGCCGAATGCTCGGTGTGCCTGGCGGTGCCCCCGCTGGGGCGCGGACCGAAGATCGATGCGATCGACCGCGAGGCATTGGCGACACAGCGCATCGCGATCCCGGTCGAGGCCGGGGCGCCGCACGCGCTGCTCGTGCCCTCGTGCGGGCGCGCCATTCCCGGCCATGCCATGAGGATCGTCGACGCGGGC
>JBBIUI010000009.1:0-42013 GCA_037440385.1 Rhodocyclales bacterium
CTCGTCCATCGATGCCGGCAGGGGCGTCCAGGACACTTCGAACGCATCGACCGGATCGGCGAGACCCTTCAACGACATCCGCTCCACATGTTGGAACTGATGGGCACCTACGGTTTCGACCTGCACTTCGGGCGGGCGCGCCGCGACAGGGGCCGGCTGCGGCGAGGGCGCCGCTGCCGGTGCCGGCGAGGCGAGCGGCCGCATCCCGCCCTGGGTGTCGGTCGGGGAGCGCGCCGCGGCCGGCTCCGTGGCCGGCCGGCGCATCATGTCGGGACGCACGACCAGCGTCTTCTCGTAGTCGGCGGACCCTGCGCCCGGTGCGGGCTGTTCGCTGACGAACTTCAGCCGGTACTTGCCGAGTTCGATGACGTCGTTGTTCTGCAGGAAATGCTTCTTGATCGGCTGGCCGTTGACGTAGGTGCCATTGGTGCTGTTCAGATCCTCCAGGAAAGAATCGTTGAGGATCGTCACGATCACCGCATGCTCGCCGCTGATCGCGAGATTGTCGATCTGGATGTCGTTGTGCGCGCGGCGGCCGATCGTCGTGCGTTCCTTCACCAGCGGCAGCTCCTTGAGCACGAGGCCATCCATACTGAGGATCAACTTGGCTGTCATGTTCGCACCCTGCCTTCCGTTATTTCAACCACGCCAGAAACCTTCCCCACCAGCCGCGCGGCGCGGCGTATGCCCCGAGTACCTTCACGAGGATCGCCGACACGTTGTCCCGCCCGCCGTTGTCGTTCGCCATCTGGATCAACTGTCCGCCGGCCAATTCCAGGTTCGCGCCGAGCGAGGTCAGCGTCAGCGAGATGTCCTCGTCCGTGACCATGTCATTGAGCCCGTCCGAGCATAGCAGATAGAGATCACCGGGCAAGACGTCGAAGTCACGGATCTCGGGCTCGACCGCTGCCTCGATGCCCAGCGCGCGCGTGACCAGATTCTTGTTGTGCGAGAGCTTCGCTTCCTCGGGCGTGATCATGCCGCTGTCGAGCTGTTCCTGCAGCAGCGAGTGATCACGCGTGAGCGCCTTGAATTCCTCGCCGCGCTGGCGGTACAGGCGCGAGTCCCCGATGTGCGCGATCGTCAGCCGGTTGTCGTAGAACGCCGCGACGACGAGCGTCGTGCCCATTCCGGCATATTGGGGCTGGCTCTGGGCCGCCTGAAAGATGGCGGTGTTGGCCCTGGCGATCTCGTCCGCGAGCACGCTGTGGACATGGGGCTGGCCGAGTGCGTCGATGTGGTGCGCGGGCGTTTGCGCGAACCGTTTGGCCAGCTCGGTCGAGAGCAGCGTGGTGGCCATGCCGCTGGCGACCTCCCCGGCGTTGTACCCGCCCATGCCGTCGGCAAGGATCGCCAGTCCGGCCGCAGCATCCGCCCAGACGGAGTCTTCGTTGTGGCCGCGCACCATGCCCTTGTCGGTGCGCACGACGATCTGAAGCACTTGGGAGAGATCCATAGGCTCAGAGCGTGATGTCGGGCTGCGTCAGCGTCACCATGCACTCGCGCAGGTCGCGCGCCATATCGGTGCCGCTCTGGTAGCGCCGGGTGAAGTCCTTCTGCAGCGCACGATCGATGATCGCCACCAGGCAGTCGGGCACCCCCGGATTGAAGCTGCGGATGTCCGGATGCGGTTCGTTGGCGATCTTGAACATCAGTTGCGCCATCGATTCGCCCTCGAACGGAAGCTTGCCGCATGCCATCTGGAACAGCATGACGCCGAGCGAGAACAGGTCGGAGCGGCCGTCGATCTTCTTGCCCGCGAGCTGCTCGGGCGACATGTACGACGGGGTACCGAGCACCATCCCGGTCTTGGTCTTGGACGAGTCGGTGATGCGGGCGATGCCGAAGTCGGTGACCTTCACGCTGTCCTCGGCCGGCTCGTACATGATGTTCGCCGGCTTGACGTCACGGTGCACGACGTTGTTCGAGTGCGCGTAGGCGAGCGCATCGGCCACGCGCGCGGCGATGTTCATGACCTGCGACAGCGGCAGCAGCGCTCCGGGCTTGGTGAAGGGCACCAGGTCCTTGCCCTTGAGCAGCTCCATCGCGATGTAGCACAGATCGTGTTCTTCGCCCGCATCGTAGATCGTCACGACGTTCGGATGGTTGAGCCGCCCCGCGGTTTCGGCCTCTCGGAAGAAGCGCGCCTTGACGTCGGCCAGTTCGTCGTCGTCGAACTCCTGGGACAGCGCCATGGTCTTGATCGCGACGACGCGGTTGATCTTCGGATCGCGCCCGAGATAGACGACGCCCATCGCGCCCTTGCCCAGTTCCTTCTCGACCTGGTAGCGGCCGAGCATCGGCTTTTCCATCTGGGCATCGCCGAGGATCATCGTGCCGGCCGCCGTGCCGCGCCCGCCGCCGCCGAGCATGACCGTCTCCGACATCGCCTTCGCGCGCTGCGCGCGGTTGCCGACGTCGCGGAACGTCGGGTCGAACTCGGCCATGTGCCGGAACACGGCTTCTGCCTTGTTGAACTGGCGCTTGCGCTCGAAGTCCAGTGCCAGGTTGTACAGGTTCTCCATCAGCGCGTCGTTCATCGGCACCTTGCTGAACTTGTCCCACGCCATGTCGAGCTGTCCCTGGCCCTGGAACGCCAGAGCCAGCATGCGGTTCGACTCGGCCGACTGCTCGTCGGACTTGAGCTTGCCGCGTTCGGTGACCAGGAACCGCTTGGTCGTGAGCAGCAGATGGCCGAGCACCAGCAGCGTTGCGGGAACCATCAGCTGGAGCCAGATCAGCTTGCTGCTCATCAGCGCGAAATGGGCGATGAGCAGCACCGCGAAGCCGCCCGCCGTGATCATCGCAGCCATGCCGGCCTTGAGCCGCGGCAGCAGCAGGATCAGGTACAGCGCGACGAGCAGGAACACCGCCTTCTCGGCCAGGCCGGCCCAGCCCGGCACGACGAAGAAGTGCTGCTGCAGCAGGCTCGACACGGCGTGCGCCTGGACCAGCACCGCAGGCATCGAGGGCGAGGTCGGCGTCACGAACATGCTGCCCACGCCCGCCGCGGTCGGGCCGATCAGCACGATCTTGTCACGGTATTTCTCGACCGGAATCTTGCCGGAGACCACATCGAAGAACGAATCGATCTGGAACGCCGGCTTGCCGTCGCGATCCTTGTAGAAGAACGTGTAGAGCTGCATCGACGGATCGGTGCCGACCTTCAGGTTGCCGAGCGCGACCGACTCGCCCAGCGTCACCTTGATGTCGTTGACGCCCAGATTCAGGCTGCGTGCCGCGATCATCAGCGACATCGACGGATAGAACTGGTCGTAGTACGCGAGCACCAGCGGCTCGGTGCGGATCGCGCCGTCGACGTCCGGAGCGACGTTCAGGTGGCCGATGGCCGCTGCGCGCCGGCCGAGCGCCTCCACCACGGCCGCATCGACATCGGAGGTGAGCAGCGGCAGGCCGTCGCGGCCCGTGACCTGCGTGAGCGCATTGCCGCGGATGAATTCGGGCAGCGGACGATCCGGCTTGCCGCGCGGTTCGCCCAGGCGGAACAGCATCGGCAACACGACGTTGCCGGCACGTCCGAAGCTGTCCGCGAGCTGGCGGTCGGTGTTCAGCGCGGCCTCCGCCTCCCGCAGCAGGTTGCCGAGCGGACCGGCGGGCGATCCGGCGCCGCGGTAGACGTCGAGCAGCTTGTTGATGTAGGCCAGCCCCGGATCGAGCTGTGGTTCGGCGAAGAACACCGTCATCGCGACGGCCTTCGCTTTCGCCTTGACCAGCGCGTCGACCATGCGGGCATGCTCGACGCGCGACCACGGCCATCGCCCGATGTTGTCGATGCTCGCCTTGTCGATCGCGATGACCGCGATGCGATCCGAGGGCTCGCGCGTCGTCGCGGCCACGCCGAGATCGTAGGCCTTGCGCTCCAGGCTCTGCAGCAGTTCGCTTCCCCCGGCCACCAGCACGATCACGCTGACCGCGAGGCCGAGGAACCAGTCCGCCTTCCAGAAATCGGTTCGTTTCACGTTGCCGCTCCCTTCGGTTCCCGCGCGTTCTTCACACCGTATGCGGGACCTCGCTCGATGCCCATGTCCAACGCTTCGAAATGCGAGCCCGGTGCTGTCCTCCGTGCCTGCAAGCGCCAAGAGAAACAGCGGCCTAACGGCTATTCTTACAGTCAGGCATCAACTTAGTCAAATTTCTCGGAACCTCCCTCCCGCGCCCCGGCTGCCGCGCACGGTCAAAACGGCAACGCGGAGCCGATCTTGCGCTCGCGCGCCAGCGCGAGCAGACGCACCGCGAGTGCGAGATCCTGGATCGCCATGCCATGGGATTCGAACAGCGTGATGTCGTCGTGTGTGCGCCGGCCGGTCTTCGTTCCGGCGACGAGCTCGCCCAGCTCGATCAGCTTTCGTTCGTGCAGCCGCCCCTTCTCCAGCAGCGGCAGCAGGTCGCCGGATTCGCGCAGCGCGCTCGCGCGCGAATCGACACACACGATCTGCGCGCGGCGCACCGCACGTTCGTCGAGTTCGCGCCGGATCAGGGAATTGGAACCGGCCGCCGTGACGTGCGCGCCGGCCTCGAGCCAGGCACCGTCGAAGACCGGCTCGGCGGAGGTCGTGATCGTGACGACGACCTCGGCCCCCTCGACCGCCTCGCGCGCACTCGCCGCGGGGACCACTTCGCGCTCGACGAGCCGCGACATCTGCTCACAGAACGCGGCGAGCTTCCCGGCCGTGCGCGAGAAGACCGCGACCCGCTCGATCGGTCGCACCGCGCACAGTGCCTCGATCTGGGAACGCGCCTGCCAGCCCGCGCCGAACAGCGCCGCGCGCTTCGCGTGCTCGCGTGCGAGCCACTTCGCCGCGACGCCGCCGGCGGCACCCGTGCGCATCATGCCGAGAGCATCCGCTTCGATGACCGCGAGCAGCCGCCCGTCGGCCGCGTCGAACAGATGCACGAAGAAGCGCATGCCGGTGCGGCTCGTCGTGTAGGCCTTGTAGCCGAGCACGCCATCGGCTTCCAGCGCGCCCTGCAGGATGTGCAGCGCTGCGCGCGGCATGCGGGTGCGGTTGCGCGCGAGGTCGATCGCCCGCCCGAGGCCATGCTCGCGATGGGCGTGCTCGACTGCCTCGAGCGCGAGCGGCATGGTGACCAGCCGCGTGACGTCGTCTTCGGTCAGATACAGCGCTTCGCTCACAGGATCTCCCTATCCTCGACGCGCTGCCTGCGCGCGGCGAGCCAGCGCCCGGTCACGACGACCAGCACCGCGCCGATCGCGCTGACGGCATGGCCCGCACCGGGCATCCAGGCGTGGGTGAGCGGCTTGACCGCCACGTCCGTGATCATCATGCCGCCTGCCACCCATCCGAGCAGCCCGGCGCCCAGCGTGACGATGATCGGAAAGCGCTCCATCAGCTTCAGGATCAACTGGCTCGCCCACATGATCAGCGGGATCGACAGGCCGAGACCGAACAGCAGCAGGAAGATGCTGTCGCGCGAGGCCGCGGCGACCGCGATGACGTTGTCCAGGCTCATGACGAAATCCGCGACGATGATCGTGCGCACCGCGCCCCACAGATGCCCGGCACCGTCGATCTCGTGTTCGCCGTCGTCCTCCGGCAAAAGCAGCTTGACGCCGATCCACAGCAGCAGCACGCCGCCTGCAAGCTTCAGATACGGGAAGCCCAGCAGCGCGGCGGCGAACGCCGTCAGCGCGACGCGCAGGCCGATCGCACCGGCCACCCCCCACAGGATGCCGAGCCGGCGTTGCGCGGGGGGCAGGTTGCGGCATGCGAGAGCGATGACGACCGCATTGTCGCCGGACAGCACGATGTCGATCGCGATGATCTGGGCAACCGCGACCCAGAAGTCGGCAGACGCGAGATCGGGCATGGAGAGTCGGGCACGGGCGAAGTCGATCGCATTCTAGCCCCGTTCGCCCTGCTCGCCCGGCCCGCCGCGAATCACAGCATCGAGCGCAGCAGCCGTCCCATGTCCGCCGGATTCTTCGTCGTGCGGATGCCGCATTCTTCGAGCACCGCGAGCTTTTCCTGCGCGGTGCCCTTACCGCCGGAGATGATCGCGCCGGCATGCCCCATGCGCTTGCCCGGCGGCGCGGTAACCCCGGCGATGAAGCCGACCACCGGCTTGCGGTTCGTGCACTCGGTGGCGTACCACCTGGCCGCGGTCTCCTCGTCGGAGCCGCCGATCTCGCCGATCATGATGACGGCATCGGTGCCGGGATCGTTCATGAAGCGCTCCAGCACGTCCTTGTGCTTGAGGCCGCCGACCGGATCGCCGCCGATGCCCACCGCGCTCGACTGGCCCAGACCCAGTTCGGTGAGCTGGCCGACCGCCTCGTAGGTCAGCGTGCCCGAGCGCGAGATCACGCCGATGCGGCCGCGCCGGTGGATGTGGCCCGGCATGATGCCGATCTTGATCTCGTCCGGCGTGATCACACCCGGACAGTTCGGGCCGACCAGCACCGTCTTGCGATCGCCCCTGCGCATGCGCGCGCGCACTTCCACCATGTCGCGCACCGGAATGCCCTCGGTGATGCAAATGACCAGATCGAGATCGGCCTCGACCGCCTCGAGGATCGCCGCCGCGGCGAAGGGCGGCGGCACGTAGATCACGGAGACCGTCGCGCCGGTGACCTGTCGGGCCTCGCGCACGGTGCCGTAGATCGGGATGCCCTCGAAGTCCCCGCCCGCCTTCTTCGGGTTGACGCCGGCGACGAAACACTCCTTACCGTTGGCATATTCGCGGCACATCCGCGTGTGGAACTGGCCGGTCTTGCCGGTGATGCCCTGCGTGATGACCCTGGTGTTGCTGTCGATGAGGATGCTCATTTCATGGGTTCCTTGCGTGCCCGCTCACTGGCCGGCCACCGCGGCGACGATCTTCTGCGCGGCATCGGCCATGTTGTCGGCGGAGATGATCGGCAATCCGGAATCGGTCAGGATCTTCCTGCCGATGTCCTCGTTCGTGCCCTTCATCCGCACGACCAGCGGCACGTGCAGCCTCACCTCGCGCGCCGCGGCGACGACTCCGGTCGCGATCGTGTCGCAGCGCATGATGCCGCCGAAGATATTGACGAGGATGCCCTTCACCTTCGGGTTCCTCAGCATGATCTTGAACGCCTCGGTGACCTTCTCGGTGGTCGCGCCGCCGCCGACGTCGAGGAAGTTCGCGGGCTGCGCGCCGTAGAGCTTGATCGTGTCCATCGTCGCCATCGCGAGCCCGGCGCCATTGACCAGGCAGCCGATGTTGCCCTCCAGCGAGATGTAGGACAGGTCGTGCTTCGACGCCTCGATCTCCGCGGGATCCTCCTCGTCGAGATCGCGCATCGCGGCGATGTCCTCGTGGCGGAACAGCGCGTTGTCGTCGAAGTTCATCTTCGCATCGAGCGCCACGACATGCCCTTGCGCGGTGAGGATCAGCGGATTGATCTCGGCGAGCGAGGCATCCGACTCCCAGAACGCCCGGTACAGGCCCTGCAGCACCGCGCGCGCCTCGACGATCGAGCCCTCCGGCAGGCCGATCCTGCGCGCGACGTCGTCGGCTTCGGCATCGCGCAATCCGCTCGCGGGATCGATGAACACCTTGTGGATCTTCTCGGGCGTCTTCGCGGCCACTTCCTCGATGTCCATTCCGCCTTCCGAGGACGCCATCAGCGCGACCTTCTGGCTGGCGCGATCGACCACCATGCCGACATACAGCTCCTTGGCGATGTCCGCCCCCTCCTCGATCAGCAGCCGCCTGACCTTCTGGCCTTCCGGACCGGTCTGATGCGTCTTGAGCTGCATGCCGAGGATCTGACCTGCGAGCGACCGGACTTCCTCGACGGAGCGCGCGAGCTTGACGCCGCCGCCCTTGCCGCGTCCGCCCGCATGGATCTGCGCCTTGACCACCCAGGCGCTGCCGCCCAGCCGTTGCGCCGCGCGAACCGCCTCATCGACCGAAAGACATGGCACGCCGCGGGGAGTCGCGACGCCGAAGCGGCGAAGGATTTCCTTCGCCTGGTACTCGTGGATTTTCATCGATCTTCCTTGCTGTGCACCGGAACCGGCGTGACCGCGCAGCCATCGAGGCAGTCACGGCGGCCACGAAAGGCGTGGATTATACCGGAGCGCTCAGCCCCGCCAGGCCGCCTTCGCGCGCACGAGCGGCTGCAGGTCCGGCAGATCGAGACGGCGCCGGTCGGGCTCGACCGAAGTGAGCGCCTCGACTTCGCGCATCGTCGCCAGGGCTCGCTGCGCGAGATGCTGGTAGGTCTGCGTGCCCTCGACCTTCCAGCGCATCTCCTGCTGAGAGAGCTCGCGCACGATCCGCGCGGGCACGCCCGCTGCGAGCGTGCGCGGCGGAACGTTCATGCCGGCCTTGACGAACGCGCAGGCGGCCACGATGCTCGATTCGCCGATCTCCGCGGTATCCATGATGACGGCATTCATGCCGACCATCGCGTTGCGGCGTACCCGGCAGCAATGCAGGATCGCGCCGTGGCCGATGTGGCCTTGCTCCTCGACCACGGTGTCGCTGTTGGGGAAGCCATGCATCACGCAGCAGTCCTGGACGTTCGCGCCGGCATGCAGCACGATCCGGCCGAAGTCCCCGCGCAGGCTCGCGCAGGGACCGACGTAACAGTTCGGGCCCACGATCACGTCACCGATCAGCACGGCAGAAGGGTGGACATAGGCCCCCGGGTCGACGACGGGCGTCAGTCCGTCGATCGAGTACACTCTCGGCATCGGCTCCTCCGCTGCACGGCGCGGCACGTTCTCCCGCGCCCGGATGGTGTGACGGTAGCGCGGGAGTCTAACGCGAAGCGATGAACGACGACTACGAAAACATCCGCTACGGGGTCTCGGAGCGCATCGCGCGGATCACGCTGAACCGGCCCGACCGGCTCAACGCGCTGACCGTGCCGATGCACCGGGAACTGCGCGATGCGCTCGGCCGCGTGCGCGCGGGCGCTGCGCGCGTCCTGGTGCTCGACGCCGCAGGCAGGGCGTTTTGCGCCGGACAGGACCTGTCGGAACGCGTATTCGACGGCGACACGCCGCCCGATCTGGGCGCATCGATCGAGAACTGGTACAAGCCGCTGGTCCTCGCGTTGCGCGCACTGGAGATGCCCGTCGTGTGCGCCGTCAATGGGGTGGCGGCGGGCGCGGGCGCGAGCCTCGCGCTCGCGTGCGACATCGTCGTCGCGGCGCGCTCCGCGGTGTTCATCCAGGCGTTCGCGCGCGTCGGTCTGGCGCCGGACTGCGGCGCGAGCTTCTTCCTGCCGCGGCGCGTGGGCACCGCACGGGCGATCGGTCTCGCGATGCTGGGCGAGGCGCTCGCCGCCGCGCAGGCGCAGGAATGGGGGCTGATCTGGCGCTGCGTCGAGGACGACGCGCTCGGCGACGAGGTCGAGCGCCTCGCCGCCCGGCTCGCCGAGGGACCCACCCGCGCACTGGCGGCGACCCGGCGCGCGCTGTATGCCGCCGGCACGTCGCTCGAAGCGCAGCTCGACCTCGAGCGCGATCTCCAGCGCGAACTCGCCGCGAGCCGCGATTACCGCGAGGGCGTCACGGCGTTCAAGGAAAAGCGCAAACCGCGCTTCGAGGGACGATGACGCAGCCGCGCGCGGAAGAACGATCCCACCGGCTCGCGCAGGCAGTGCTGGCGGCGATGTACCCGCTCGACCGGACCGCGCGCTCGCTCGGCATCGAGATCGTCGAGATCGGGCCGGGCCGTGCCTGCGCGCGCCTCGCGATCGGAGCGGACATGACCAACGGCCACGGCATCTGTCACGGCGGCATCCTGTTCACACTGGCGGACACCGCTTTCGCGTATGCCTGCAACAGCCACAACCGCAACGCGGTGGCCTCCGGCTGTTCGATCGACTTCGTCGCGCCCGCGCGGGTGGGCGACACGCTGACGGCCACCGCGCGGGAAAGCGCGCTGTCCGGCCGCAGCGGCGTCTATGACGTCGAGGTGAGCGACCAGCATGGCCGGTGCATCGCGCTGTTCCGCGGCCGCTCCCGCTGCATCGCGGGAGAAGTCGTCGCGCATCCGGCCCCGGCCACCGACCCGCCCCCATGAATACGAGGACACCGACATGAACGAAGCCTACATCTGT
Organism: Rhodocyclales bacterium; assembly: GCA_037440385.1. Taxonomy (GTDB): domain Bacteria; phylum Pseudomonadota; class Gammaproteobacteria; order Burkholderiales; family Rhodocyclaceae; genus CG2-30-68-42. Next base: position 10,085 of record JBBIUI010000009.1, read on the forward strand.
GACGCGATCCGCACCCCGATCGGGCGCTACGGCGGCGCGCTCGCGACCGTGCGCACGGACGACCTCGCGGCGATCCCGATCCGCACGCTGATCACCCGCCATCCGCAGCTCGACTGGGGCGCCCTCGATGACGTCGTGCTCGGCTGCGCGAATCAGGCCGGCGAGGACAACCGCAACGTCGCGCGCATGGCGCTGCTGCTCGCCGGGCTGCCGCAGGAGATCCCCGGCAGCACCGTCAACCGGCTGTGCGGCAGCAGCCTCGACGCGGTGGGCATCGCCTCGCGCGCGATCCGCTGTGGCGAAGCGGATCTGATGATCGCCGGCGGCGTCGAGAGCATGTCGCGCGCACCCTTCGTGCTGCCGAAGTCCGAATCCGCGTTCTCGCGCACGGCGGCGATCCATGACACGACGATAGGCTGGCGCTTCGTCAATCCGCGCATCAGAGAGCGCTACGGTACCGACTCGATGCCGGAGACCGCACAGCACCTCGCCGACGAGCGCGGCATCCGCCGCGAGGACCAGGACGCGTTCGCGCTGCGCAGCCAGTTGCGCACGGCCGCCGCCCAGGACGCCGGGCGTTTCGCGGACGAGCTCGTCGCGGTCGAGCTGCCGCAGAAAAAGGGGGATCCGAAGATCGTCGATCGCGACGAACATCCGCGCCGCGACACGACGATCGAGACCCTCGCGCGGCTGCGTCCCATCGTGCGTGCGGACGGCAGCGTCACCGCGGGCAACTCCTCTGGCGTCAACGACGGCGCCTGCGCGCTGCTGCTCGCATCCGACGGAGCCGTGCGCCGGCATGCGCTGACCCCGCTCGCGCGCGTCGTGGCCGTCGCGGCCGCGGGAGTCGCTCCGCGCATCATGGGCATCGGCCCGGTTCCGGCCACGCGCAAGGCGCTCGCGAAGGCCGGGCTGCGGCTCGACCAGATCGATCTGATCGAACTGAACGAAGCGTTCGCCGCGCAGTCGCTGGCGGTGCTGCGCGAGCTCGGCCGCACGTGCAACGCCGCGCACGTCAACCCCAACGGCGGTGCGATCGCGATGGGCCATCCGCTGGGCATGAGCGGCGCGCGGCTCGCGACGACCGCCGTGTGGCAGATGCGCCGCAGCGGTGCCCGCCGCGCGTTGTGCACGATGTGCATCGGCGTCGGACAGGGCATCGCGGCGATACTGGAGCGCGTCTGATTGGCCGCGCCCATGCGCACGGATCGCGTCTGACGGGCCGGCTGCGGGGCGCACGTGATCGACAGTGCCAGTAGCGGGCCCGAGCGCGAGATCGACGAACTGCGCAGGCGAATCGCGCAGCTCGAGGCGATCCAGGCCAGGCGGCTGAACATCGAGCGCGACCTCGCCCGCCGCATCGAACTCGAACGGCTGCTCTCGGACATCTCGCAGGGTTTCATCCACTGCAAGCCCGATGGCTATGCCGAGCAGATCGGCCGCGCACTCGAGCGGCTGGCGGCGTTCGCCGGTGCGGCGCGCGCCGGCGTGTGCACGTTCGCCGACGATCGCAGCGGCCTGCGGACGATCCGGGGCTGGCAGGCACCGGGCATCGACGCCGTGCCGCCCGACCCGTCGCTGCCGGCGGCCGAGCTCGACGCGCTGTCGCGCGGCGCGCTCGTGCGCACCGAAGCGCAGGAAGGGTCGGGGAACGCGGCCGCGGCCGTCCCCGGCGCCGGGGTGACGGCGCGTCTGGCCGCACCGATGATGTCGGGCGACGCCGTGTTCGGCGCGCTCGTGCTCGAAGCCTTCCATCGCCCGAAAACGTGGCGCGACTCGGACATCACGCTCGCGCGCGCGGTCGCCGACATCGTGTCCAACGTCCTCGCACGCAGCCGCGTCGAGCACGAGATCCGGCAACTGAACCGCGAGCTCGACGAGCGGGTGCGCAGCCGCACGGCCGCCCTGCAGGCGTCGCTGCGCGAGCTGGAGAGTTTCAGCTATTCCGTGTCCCACGACCTGCGCTCGCCGCTGCGCGCCATCAACGGCTACAGCCACCTGCTGCTCGAGGACTACGGGCCGGCGCTCGACGACACCGCACGCAGCTATCTCAGCCGCATCCGCGCGGCGACCGAAAGGATGGGCTCGCTGATCGACGACCTGCTGAACCTGTCGCGCATCTCGCGCGCACAGACCGAGTCGAGCCGTGTGGCCGTCAGCTCGATCGCCTCCGACATCCTGCGCGAGCTCGCTGCGGCGGATCCCCTGCGGGAAGTCGTCACGCGGATCGAGCCCGACCTGTACGCCCGCGGCGATGCCAGCCTGCTGCGCGTGGCGCTCGAGAATCTGCTCGGCAACGCCTGGAAGTTCACCGGACGCAGGTCACCGGCACGAATCGAGCTGGGCATCGCCGACACCGCGCAGGGCCGCGCCTTCTATGTGCGCGACGACGGCAGCGGCTTCGATCCCGCCTATGCGGGACGGCTGTTCGAGCCGTTCCAGCGCCTGCACGAAGCCGACCAATTTCCCGGCAGCGGCATCGGACTGGCAACCGTCAAACGAATCATCGACCGCCACGGCGGCTCGGTCTGGGCGCACGGCGAACCGGGCGGCGGTGCGACCTTCTATTTCACGCTGCCGGAGCCCTGAGGGGCCGGTGCGCCGGCCTCGATCGCCTCACGAAACGACGGCGGGATCGCCAGCGCCCGGATCCGGCGGCCGTCGCGCGGATCGACGACGGCCCAGCAGCGCAATTCCTCGCCTTCGAGGATCGGCCCGCCGGCGCCGCGCACGACATGGCTCACGCGGAAGAAGCGCTCGCTCCATTCGCTGACCTGGCTGTCGATGATGAGATCGTCACCGAGCCATCCTGGTCGGCGGAAGCGTGCGTGCACATCGACGATGGGCAGCATCACGCCCTGCGTGCGCATCAGCACGCCGGCATCGAAGCCGGCCTGGGAAGCCAGCAGGTCCGCCGCGGCGTCGAACCAGCGGAAGTAATTCGGATAGAAGGTGATGCCGGCCGCATCGCACGCGCCCCACTCGATGCGCACCGGATAGGTGCTGGTGAGCATCGTTCAGACGATGGACACCGCCAGTTCGCCGACCCCCTCGACGGAGGCGGCGAGGCGCTGGCCGCGTTCGACGGCGCCCACGCCGGCGGGCGTTCCGGTAAACAGCACATCGCCCGGCGCCAGCCGGACGAACTGCGAGAGCTGCGCGAGGATCTCCTCGACGCTCCAGATCATGTCCGCGAGATCGCCGCGCTGGCGCTCGACGCCGTCGACCGACAGCCGGATCGCGCCGCGACGCGGGTGAGCGCAATCGGCCACCGCGCGGATCGCGCCGATCGGTGCGGACTGGTCGAAGGATTTTCCCATCTCCCACGGACGCCCCTTCGCCTTCAGCGCGGCCTGCACGTCGCGGCGCGTCAGGTCCAGCCCGACGGCATAACCGAACACGTGTTCCGCCGCACGCTCGCGCGCGATGCCGGCGCCGCCGCGCGCGATCGCCACGACCAGCTCGACCTCGTGCTGCAAGTTCCCGGTCATCGGCGGATAGGCCACCGCACCGCCGCCCGCGACGACACAGTAAGCGCTCTTGCAGAAGAAGAAAGGCGCCTCGCGCAGCGGATCGGCCCCCATCTCGCGCGCGTGTTCGGCGTAATTGCGGCCCACGCAGTAGATGCGGCGAACCGGAAAGACGTCCGACGTGCCCGCGACGGGCAGAACCGGCCGCGGCGCCGGCTCGAATACCATCGTCATCGCACGGTGCTCAGGCCGCGGCGCGCGGGCATCACAGTTCGTCCGCGGCGAGCGCCATCACCGCCGCACCGCCATGGATCACGGTATGCGCCAGCGCATCCGCATGGACCAGCACGTGCTCGGCGAAGAAACGCGCGGTCGCGATCTTGCCGCGGTTAAAGCCCGCGTCGGCCTCGCCCGCATCCAGCCGCCTCGCGGCGGCCAGTGCCGCACGCGCCATCTGCCAGCCTCCGGCGACGATGCCGAACAGCTTCAGCAGCGGCACCGCCCCCGCCGACACCGCACCGACGTCGTGCCCGAATTGCGCGACGACATGATCGACGGCCTCGCCGAGCGCGCGCACGCCGGCGGCAAGGGCCGTGCGGATCGCCGCGAACTCGGGCCCCTGCCGGCGCGCGAGATCGGCGTCGAGCGCGCGCATCACCTCGAGCAGCGCGCGCGCCGTGGCGCCGCCGTCGCGTGCGATCTTGCGCCCGATCAGATCATTGGCCTGGATGCCGGTCGTGCCCTCGTAGATCGTCGTGATGCGCGCATCGCGCAGATGCTGCGCGGCACCCGTCTCCTCGATGAATCCCATGCCGCCATGCACCTGGATGCCCAGCGAGGCGACTTCGATGCCGGTCTCGGTGCACCAGCCCTTGACCACCGGGATCATCAGATCGACGAAGGCCTGGTTGCGGCGCCGCTCCCGCTCGTCCGGATGCTTCCACGCGGCATCCTGCGCCGCCGCCACGACATAGGCGAGCGCGCGCATCGCCTCTGCGTTCGCCTTCATCGCCATCAGCATGCGCCGCACGTCGGGATGACGGACGATGGCCACCGGGTACTCGCCGGTGAGGACATCGCGCCCCTGGACGCGCTCGCGCGCATAGCCGAGCGCCTGCTGGTAGGCACGCTCCGCGAGCGCCACGCCTTCGAGCCCCACCGCGAAGCGCGCCGCGTTCATCATGATGAACATGTACTCGAGGCCGCGGTTCGGCTCGCCGACCAGTTGTCCGAGTGCGCCGCCGTGATCCCCGTAGGCCATCACGCACGTGGGCGAGGCGTGGATGCCCAGCTTGTGCTCGATCGACACGCACTGCACGTCGTTGCGCGCGCCGAGCGAGCCGTCGGGCTCGACCAGGAACTTCGGCACGACGAACAGCGAGATGCCCTTGACGCCTTCGGGTGCGTCGGGCAGCCGCGCGAGCACGAGATGCACGATGTTGGCCGCCATGTCGTGCTCCCCGTAGGTGATGAAGATCTTCTGGCCGAAGATGCGGTAGCTGCCGTCGGCCTGCGGCACGGCACGCGTGCGCACCGCCGCGAGATCGGAGCCCGCCTGCGGTTCGGTGAGATTCATCGTGCCGGTCCACTCGCCCGAGACCATCTTCGGCAGGTAGCTGCGCTGCTGTTCCTGCGAACCCTTCAGCATCAGCGCCTCGATCGCGCCGGCGGTCAGCAGCGGGCACAGCGAGAACGACATGTTCGAGGACTTCCACAGCTCCCGGACCGCCGCGGAGACGAGCCGCGGCAGCCCCTGGCCGCCGAAACGCGGATCGCAGTCGAGCGCGTTCCAGCCGGCCTCGACGAACTGCCGGTAGGCTTCCTTGAACCCTGCGGGCGTGAGCACCTGCCCGTCGACCAGCCGGCAACCCTCGCGGTCCCCGCTCGCGTTCAGCGGCGAGAGCACCTCGGTGGCGAACTTGCCCGCCTCGTCGAGGATCGCGTACACGAGATCCGGACTCGCTTCCTCGTTGCCGGGCAGGCTCGCGACCCGTTGCAGTCCGGCCAGTTCCTCCAGGACGAAGCGGATGTCCCGCATCGGTGCGCTGTACTCGCTCATGTGATCCTCCTTCCGAAAAAAGCGCCCGGGCGCACCCGCCCCGAGGCGCGCGCTACCGGTTCGTCAGATAGCGGGCATCGTCGAACGTGGCGACCCACGCCGGCCGATAGACCACCATCAGCGTCACGGCCATGCCCGACAGCCACGCCTCGGAAAACCCGAGCAGCAGGAAGTAGGGCAGGTATTCCGTCGCCAGCTCCTGGGCCGTATAGGCGCCCGCCGCCCACAGCGCCGCGCTGCCGCTCAGCCCGGCCGCGGCCACGCTCAGCGCGGAGCCGAAGAACGCGTTGCAGAAGATGTAGACGAACAGATGGTTCGGAAGCCAGCGCTCGACCAGCCGGAACGTCCCTGCGGCCACCGCGACCGGAACGATGCACATGACGATCGCGTTCGACGCATAGGCACTCCAGGGAACCGCCGCGTCGTTGACGGTGACCGCCGCGAGGATCGCCAGCGAAGCGATCAGCGCGGGGGCCGGACCGAAGGCCAGCACCAGCGGCATCGCGCCGATCAGGTGCAGGTTCAGCCCCGGCCGCACGCCCGCCTTCATGCTCCACAACAGCGTGAGCACGACGATGGCGGCAGCCCAGACGTTCGACCGGCCGGGCTCGGCGAGCCGCTTCCAGGGCGCGCCGCGCAGCGCCCAGCCCAGCGCGCCCGCCAGCACGAGCCAGGCAGCCGCCTGCCAGTGCGCCGGGAACAGCCCCGCCGGGAAGTTCATCGCGGCCTCGAGCCGATCAGCCCAGCTCCGCGACCAACTCGGGCACCAGCGCGAACAGATCGCCGACCAGGCCGTAGTCGGCGACCTGGAAGATGGGTGCGTCGGGATCCTTGTTGATGGCCACGATGACCTTGCTGTCCTTCATGCCGGCCAGATGCTGGATCGCGCCCGAGATGCCCACCGCGATGTACAGTTGCGGCGCGACGATCTTTCCGGTCTGACCGACCTGATAGTCGTTCGGAACGTAACCCGCGTCGACCGCCGCGCGCGAGGCGCCCAGCGCCGCGTCGAGCCGGTCGGCGAGCGGCTCGAGCAGGCGGTGGTAGTTCTCGCCGCTCGCCAGCCCGCGCCCGCCCGACACGACGACCTTCGCCGCGGCCAGTTCGGGGCGCGCGGACTTCGTCAGCTCGCGTCCCACCAGCTTCGACAGCGCCAGGTCGGGACCCGCCGCGAGCGCCTCGACGGGCGCCGAACCGCCGGCAGGCGCCGCCTCGAACGCGGTGGTGCGCACGGTGAGGACCTTGACCGCGTCGGCCGAGCGCACGGTCGCCATCGCGTTGCCGGCATAGATCGGCCGCACGAAGGTGTCCGGCGCGACGATGCCGACGACATCCGAGACCTGGGCCACGTCGAGCGCGGCCGCCACGCGCGGCATGAAATTCTTGCCGAAAGAGGTCGCGCCTGCCAGCACGTGCGTGTACCCCGCGGCGTTCGCGGCGACCAGCGCGGCCAGATTCTCGGCCAGACCATCCGCATAATGCGGCGCGTCGGCGCACAGCACCTTCGCGACTCCGGCGATCGTCGCCGCGGCGGCGGCCGCCGCCGCGCAGCCGCTGCCGGCGACCAGCACATGGATCTCGCCGGCCATCTTCCCGGCGGCGGTGACGGCGTTGCGCGTCGCGTCCCTCAGCGAGGCGTTGTCGTGTTCGGCGATGACGAGTATGGACATTCAGATCACCTTCGCTTCGGTTCGCAGTTTCGCGACCAGTTCCTTGACGTCGGCCACCTTCACTCCGGCCTGGCGTTTCGGCGGTTCGGCGACGCTCAGCGTCGTCAGGCGGGGTGCCACGTCGACGCCCAGATCGGCGGGCCTGACGACGTCGAGCGGCTTGCGCTTCGCCTTCATGATGTTGGGCAGCGTGGCGTAACGCGGCTCGTTGAGCCGCAGGTCGGTCGTCACCACCGCCGGCAGCCTGACCTCGATCGTCTCGAGCCCTCCGTCGATCTCGCGGGTGACCGTCGCCGTCGATTCGCCGAGCACGACCTTCGAGGCGAAGCTCGCCTGCGACCAGCCGAGCAGCGCCGAGAGCATCTGCCCGGTCTGGCCGGCGTCATCGTCGATGGCCTGCTTGCCGAGAATCGCGACACTCGCGCCTTCCTTCAGCACGATCGCCTTCAGCAGTTTCGCGACCGCCAGCGGCTGCAGGTCCTCGCCGGTCTCGACCAGCACGGCGCGGTCGGCACCCAGTGCGAGTGCGGTGCGCAGCGTCTCCTGGCACGCCGGGCCGCCACAGGACACGGCGAGGACCTCGCTCGCCTTGCCCGCCTCCTTCATCCGCACCGCCTCTTCGACGGCGATCTCGTCGAACGGATTCATCGACATCTTGACGTTGGCGGTATCGACTCCGCTGCCGTCGGCCTTCACCCGGACCTTGACGTTGTAGTCGACGACGCGCTTGATGGCTACCAGGACTTTCAACGGCCTTCTCCTTTCCGCGGCCCGGGCGCCCCGCGCTGCGCACCCCGGCATTGTGGCAGCGCTCGCACCCGTGGCGGCGGCGCGAGCGTTTGACAGCGACCGCGCAGCGCCGCACAATCGCATCTCGTCCATACGCTACCGTATGGTTCCGCATACGGTAGCGTGTGCAAAACCGCGTGTCAACCTCCACGATCATGGATGCCGCAAGACGCTCTCCGCCCAAGGTTCCGCTCGACCGCGGCGCATGGATCCGCGCCGCGACCGAAGTGCTCGCCGAGCATGGCGTCGGAGGTCTGCGCGTGGAGGTGCTCGCCCAGCGGCTGCATGTCACGAAGGGCAGCTTCTACTGGCATTTCCGCGACCGTGGCGGCCTGCTCGAGGCACTGCTCGAACACTGGAAGCGGGGCCGCATCGAGGACATCGTCAAACAGACCCGCGCGCGGCCCGGCGAGGAGATCGAGCGCCTGTATCACGTGATCGACGTGTATTCGTCGGCGCGCAACCGCAAGGGGATCCACATCGAGCTGGCGGTACGCGACTGGGCGCGGCGCGACGCGAAGGCCGCCGCGACGGTGGCCGAGGTCGATGCGATGCGGCTCGAATGCGCGAAGAAGCTCTTCGTCGCATGCGGGCTCGCCGAGCCCGAGGCATCGGCGCGCAGCATGCTGCTGTACGCCTACGTGTTCGGCCAGAGCCTGATGCGCTACGAGCGTTTCGCACCCGACGTCGCGGACCTGAGGCGGTGGATCGCGCAGCGCATCGCGCGATAGCGATCCAGCGGCGCCGCGCGATGGCGATCGCGCGCCGGCCTCACGGCGTGCGCGCTCAGCGTGCGCGTTTGCCGGTCAGCCGCCGGGCGGCCGCGGCGAGCTCCCCGACGATGCCGCGCCGGAACGCCAGCACGCACACGACGAAGATCGCGCCGGTGGCGATCGTGCTCCACGAGCCGATGCCGGACAGATAGTTCTGCAGGCCGACCACGGTGGCCGCACCGACCACCGGTCCGAAGATCGTTCCCATGCCCCCGAGCAGCGTCATCAGCACGACCTCGCCCGAGGTATGCCAGTGCGCGTCGGTGAGCGTCGCGAGCTGGAACACCAGCGACTTGGTCGAGCCGGCCAGGCCGGCGAGCGTGGCCGACAGCACGAAGGCGAGCAGCTTGAAGCGTGCCACGTCGTAACCGAGCGACAGCGCGCGCGGCTCGTTCTCGCGGATCGCCTTGAGCACCTGCCCGAACGGCGAGTGCACGGCGCGATGGATCAGCGCGAATCCGGCCACGAAGATCGCATAGACGAAGTAATACATCGCCGTGTCGCTGCTCAGGTCGATCACGCCGAGCAGCGTTCCGCGCGGAACGCCCTGGATGCCGTCCTCGCCGCCGGTGTAGGGGATCTGGACTTCGAGGAAATAGACCATCTGCGCGAGCGCCAGCGTGATCATCGCGAAATAGATGCCGAGCCGGCGGATCGCCAGGCTGCCGACGACGTAGCCGAGCGCCATCGCGGTGAGCACGCCGGCCAGGATGCCCAGCTCGGTCGGCCAGCCCAGCTCCTTGCACAGATAGGCGGTGACGTAGGCGGCGGCGCCGAAGAAGGCCGCGTGCCCGAAAGACAGCAGCCCGGTGAAACCGAGCAGCAGGTTGAAGGCGCTCGCGAACAGCGCGAACGTCAGCACCTTCATGATGAACACGACGTAGATCACGTCCTGGAACGGCAGCAACAGTCCCGCGAACAGGGCCGCCAGCACCGCGATACGGCGTCGGTCCATGCGCCTCACCGCTCCCGACCGAACAGGCCGGCCGGCCGCAGCACCAGCACGATCGCCATGATGACGAACACCACCACGTCGGAGGCCGGGGCGTAGAACACCTTGGTCAGGCCTTCGATCAGCCCGAGCCCGACGCCGGTGACGATCGCGCCCATGATCGAACCCATGCCGCCGATGACCACCACCGCGAACACGACGATGATCAGGTTGGACCCCATCAGCGGACTGACCTGGAAGATCGGCGCCGCCAGCACGCCTGCGAACGCCGCGAGCGCGACGCCATAGCCATACGCAGCGGTGATCAGCAGCGGAACGTTCACGCCGAACGCCTGGAGCAGCGCCGGGTTCTCGGTGCCCGCACGCAGGTAGGCGCCGAGCTTCGTGCGCTCGATGAAGTACCAGCTCGCGAAGCACACCGACAGCGAAGCCACCACCACCCAGATGCGGTATTTCGGCAGCGCCAGTCCGATGCCTTCGAGCCGGAACGCGCCGGTGAGGCTCTCGGGAACGTCATAGCCCGCACCGGAGATTCCGTACCAGTGCCGGAACATGCCCTCGATGACCAGGGCCAGGCCGAAAGTCAGCAGCAGCCCGTAGAGATGATCGAGGTGATACAGGCGCCTGAGCATCGTGCGCTCGATGACGATGCCGAACAGCCCGACGAGAAGCGGCACGACCACGAGCGCCGGCCAGTAGCCGAGCGTGATGTCGGGGTTGCCCAGCCAGAGTCCGAGCTGGGTCGCGCCGATCCAGGCGGCGAACGCGCCCATCGTGTACTGGGCGCCGTGCGTGAAGTTGATGATGTTGAGCAGGCCGAAGATGATCGCCAGCCCGAGCGAGAGCATCGCGTAGAAGGAGCCGTTGATCAGCCCGACCAGCAACTGGGCGACCAGCCCCTGCGGGGTGATCCCGAGCAATTCGAACATCGTCGCTCCGCGAGCGTGGATCGCGCGCCGGGAAGCGGCGCATCCGCCTCCCGGCCGCTCATCCGTACGGGATTATTTCTTCACCAGCTTGCAGGTCGATTTCGACAGCGGCTGGAACGCCTGGTCGCCCGGAATCATCGCCTTGATCTTGTAATAGTCCCACGGCGCCTTGGACTCCGCCGGCTTCTTCACCTCGAGCAGCAGCATGTCGTGCACGAGCCGCCCGTCGGCGCGGATCTTGCCCTTCTGGATCACCGCGTCGTCGATGGTCATGCTCTTGAGCTGCGCCATGACCGCAGCCGGCTCGTCGGTGCCCGCCGCCTTGATCGCCCTCAGATAATTGAGCACCGCGCTATAGACGCCCGCCTGGACCATCGTCGGCATCTTCTTGTGGCGCAGGAAGAAGCGCTTCGACCACGCGCGGCTGCGCTCGTTCTGATCCCAGTAGAAGCCCTCGGTCAGGAACATTCCCTGGGCCGTCTTGAGGCCGAGGCTGTGGATGTCGGAGATGAACATCAGCAGTGGCACGACGGTCTGCTTGCTGCCCATGATGCCGAACTCGGCGGCCTGCTTGACGCTGTTGATCGTGTCGTTGCCGGCGTTCGACAGCGCGATGACATCGGCCTTGGACGCCTGCGCCTTGAGCAGGAACGAGGAGAAGTCGCTGCCGGGGAAGGGGTGTCGCACGCTGCCGAGGACGGTGCCGCCGTTGTCCGTCACCACCTTGGACGCGTCGCGCTCGAGCGCATGGCCGAACGCATAGTCGGCGGTGATGAAGAACCAACTCTTCTTGCCGCTGTCGACGACCGCCTTGGCCGTGCCCACCGACAGCGCGTGGGTGTCGTACATCCAGTGCACGTTGGTCGCCGTGCACTTGTCGTTGGTGATCGGCAGCGAAGCCGCGGTCGACACCAGCGTGATGCGGTTCTTCTGTTCGGCGACTTCCATCACCGCGAGCGCGACGTTGGTCGCAGGCAGGTCGACGATCGCATCGACGCGATCCTTGTCATACCATTCGCGCGCGCGGTTGGCCGCGATGTCCGGCTTGTTCTGCGTATCGGCGGACAGGATCTCGACCTTCTTGCCAAGCACCTTGCCGTCCTTGCTGAAATCCTCGAGCGCCATCTTGGCCGCGAGCACCGAACCCGGCCCGGACAGGTCGGAATAGATGCTCGACAGGTCGGTCAGCACACCGACCCGCACGACGTCGTCGGAGATCTTGCCGGCCTGCGCGGCCGCACTGTGCGCAACCGCGGCGAACGTCGAAGCGATGATCACGGAAAGCAGTTTCTTCTTCACCTTGCACCTCCTTCGGTTGATGTCACACGCACCCCACTCACCCCACTCACCCCACTCACACTCCCAGATATTCGTGCAGCAACTGCGTCTTGGCTTCCAGCTGCCGCCTTTCGACCACCTCGACGACGCGCCCGCGCTCGACGACGTAATGGCGGTCGGCGAGCGGCGCGGCGAAGTGGAAGTTCTGTTCCACCAGCACGATCGTGTAGTCGCGGCTGCGCAGCCGGCGGATCACCTCGCCGAGCTTTTCGACGATGACCGGCGCCAGCCCCTCGGTGATCTCGTCGAGCAACAGCAGCCGCGCGCCGGTGCGCAGGATACGCGCGATGGCGAGCATCTGCTGCTCGCCTCCGGACAGCCGCGAGCCCTGGCTCGCGCGACGCTCGCGCAGGTTCGGAAACATCTCGTAGAGCTCGTCGAGCGACATGCCGCCGCCGGCGACGACCGGCGGCAGCAGCAGGTTCTCCTCGGCGGACAGGCTCGCATAGATGCCGCGCTCCTCCGGGCAGTAACCGACGCCCGCCCGCGCGATGCGGTGACTGGGCATGCCGATCACCTCGCGCCCGTTCAGCAGGATCGAGCCGATACGCCGTCCGGTCAGGCCGAGGATCGCACGCAGCGTGGTCGTGCGCCCCGCGCCGTTGCGCCCGAGCAGCGACACGCACTCGCCGCGATTCACGACGAAATCCATGCCGTGCAGGATGTGCGACTCGCCATAGAAGGCGTTCAGGCCGGCGACCCGCAGGACTGCGCTCGCCTCAGGCATGCGCTGCATCCGGCTGCGCGTGGCCCATGTAGGCCTCGATGACGTCGGGATTGCCCGACACCTCGGCATAGCTGCCCTCGGCGAGCACCGAGCCGCGCGACAGCACCGTGATCGTGTCGCACACGCCCGCGACGACCTTCATGTTGTGCTCCACCATCAGGATCGTGCGGCCCGCCGACACCTCGCGGATCAGCTGCATCGTTCGCTCCACGTCCTCGTGCCCCATGCCCTGGGTCGGCTCGTCGAGCAGCATCAGTTCGGGATCGAGCGCGAGCGTCGTCGCGATCTCCAGCGCGCGCTTTCGCCCGTAGGGCAGTTCGACGGTGACCTCGCCGGCGACATCGGCCAGCCCCACGCGGGAGAGCAGCTCCATCGCCCGCTCGTCGAGGATCTTCAGCGTGCGCTCCGGCCGCCAGAAGTGAAACGAGGTCCCCAGCGGGCGCTGCAGCGCGATGCGCACGTTCTCCAGCACGCTCAAGTGCGGGAACACCGCCGAGATCTGGAACGAACGCACGACGCCGCGCCGCGCGATCTGCGCCGGTTGAACGTCGGTGATGTCCTGCCCCTTGTAGCGGATCTGCCCGCGGGTGGGAGTCAGAAACTTCGTCAGCAGGTTGAAGACGGTGGTCTTGCCCGCGCCGTTCGGGCCGATCAGCGCGTGAATCTCTCCGCGTCGCACCCGCAGATCGACATCGTCGACGGCGACGAAGCCCTTGAACTCCTTGGTCAGACCGCGGGTCTCGAGCAGGACGTCTTCCGTCATCGCCTTGCGCAGCACCTGCGCGCGCTGCCCGCCGAACGCAGCCCGCACGATCGGATCAGCGGCCCTTCCACTGCGGCTTGCGCTTCTCGATGAACGCGGCGAGCCCGCCCTGCGCGTCCTCGGTCATCATGTTGCAGGCCATCACCTCGCCTGCGAACTGATAGGCGGCAGCGAGCCCCATCTCGAGCTGCCGGTAGAACATCTGCTTGCCCATCGACACGGCGACGGGTGACTTGGCGAGGATCGATCCGGCGAGCGCCGCGACCTCCGCATCGAGCCGTTCGGCAGGCACCACGCGGTTGACCAGCCCGCGCGCACGCGCCTCGGCGGCGTCGATGAACTCGCCGGTCAGCAGCATCTCGAGCGCCTGCTTGCGTCCCATGTTGCGCGCGAGCGGCACGCTGGGCGTCGAACAGAACAGTCCCACGTTGATGCCCGACACGGCGAAGCGCGCCGTGTCCGCGGCCACCGCGAGATCGCAGTTGGCGACGAGCTGGCAGCCTGCCGCGGTGGCGATGCCCTGCACGCGTGCGATGACCGGCTGCGGCAGCGCGACGAGCGACATCATCACCCGGGTGCACTTGCCGAACAGCTCGCGCATGGACTCCTTGGACGGATGCGCGCGCATCTCCTTGAGGTCGTGGCCGGCACAGAACGCCTTGCCCGCGCCCGCGATGACGACCACCCGCACCGAGGAATCCGCCGCGATGGCGTCGAGCGCCGATTGCAGCGCGGCGAGCAGCCCTTCGGACAGTGAATTGAACTGCTGCGGACGGTTCAGCGTCAGTGTCGCGACGCCGTCACGGTCCTCGCGCAACAGCACGGCCTGGTCTTCCCTTTGGAGCACGGCATCCATGTTCGCCTCCGCGTCGCTTCGCCCATCATCGATGGCGGTGAAACGGATTGTATACCAAACAATCGGCCTGGCTAACCGGCCGGCATCTGCCGGCGGCGGCCGGTGCCGGCGCGGCGCTCATTCGATCGCCGCGGCCGACTTCGCGCGCTCGCGCAGCACGAACTTCTGGATCTTCCCGGTCGAGGTCTTGGGCAGCGGCCCGAACACGACCTTCTTCGGCGTCTTGAAGCGCGCGAGCCGCTCGCGGCAGAAGGCGACGACTTCCTCCTCGGTCAGCGCGCAACCCTCCTTGAGCTCGACGAAGGCGCAGGGCACTTCGCCCCACTTCGCGTCGGGGCTCGCCACCACCGCCGCGGCGAGCACCGCGGGATGCCCGTAGAGCACGTCCTCCACCTCCACCGACGAAATGTTCTCGCCGCCGGAGATGATGACGTCCTTGGACCGGTCGCGGATCTTGACGTAGCCGTCGGGCTGCAGCACCGCCAGATCGCCGGTGTGATACCAGCCGCCGCGGAAAGCCTCCTCGCTCGCCTGCGGGTTCTTCAGGTAGCCCTTCATCGTGATGTTGCCGCGGAACATGATCTCGCCCATCGTCTCGCCGTCGCGCGGCACCGGCGCCATCGTCTGCGGATCGAGCACGGTCATGCCCTCCTGGCAGTGATAGGGCACGCCCTGGCGGCCGTTGAGCCGCACCTGCTCGGCGAGCGGCAGCGCATCCCACTCGGCATGTCTCGCGCACACCGCCGCCGGTCCGTAGGTCTCGGTGAGTCCATACACGTGGGTGATGTCGAAGCCGATCCGGCGCATGCCCTCGATCATCGCGGCCGGCGGCGGCGCGGCCGCGACCAGCGCGCTGACCTTGTGCGTGATGCCGCGGCGCCACTCCTGCGGCGCGTTGATCAGCATCGAATGCACGATCGGCGCACCGCAGTAATGCGTGACGCGGTGTTCGCGGATCGCGTCGAGGATCAGCTTCGCATCGACGCGGCGCAGGCACACGTTGGTGCCGCCGTTGGCCGCCATCGTCCACGGGAAGCACCAGCCGTTGCAGTGGAACATCGGCAGCGTCCAGAGATAGGTCGATTGCGGCGGCATCCCCCACGAGACGATGTTCGACAGCGCGTTGAGGTAGGCGCCGCGATGGTGATAGACGACGCCCTTCGGGTTTCCGGTCGTGCCCGATGTGTAGTTCAGCGAGATCGCGTCCCACTCGTCGGCCGGACCGTTCCACGCGAAATCCGGGTCGCCCGCGCCGACGAATTCCTCGTAGTCGATCGCGCCGATCCGCTCGCCCGGACCGGTGTATTCGGGATCATCGACGCCGACCACAAAGAGTTCGCGCCCGAGCTTCGCGAGCGCCCCGGACACCGCCGGCGCGTACTCGCGGTCGGCGATCAGCAGCTTCGCCTCCCCGTGCCCGAGCATGAACGCCATCGCTTCCGGGTCGAGCCGCGTATTGATCGTGTTGAGCACGGCGCCCGCCATCGGCACGCCGAAGTGGCATTCGTACATCTCCGGCGTGTTGTTCAGCACCACCGCGACGGTATCGCCTGCGCCGATGCCGCGGCGCGCGAGCGCGCTGGCGAGCCGGCGGCTGCGCCGGTAGACGTCGGCCCACGTGTAGCGCCGGGCGCCGTGAATCACCGCGATGCGCTGCGGATACACGTCGGCTGCGCGTCGCAGGAAGCTCAGCGGGGTCAGCGCAACGTAGTTGGCCGCATTCTTGTCGAGGCCGGTCGCATAGGGATCGGGATGGGGATCGGAATGGGGATGGGGAATTGCTTTCGTCATATCGGACTCCTTGCGTCGGACAACGGGACGGCCGCGTGCTCAGCCGCCGCGGCAGGTCGATGCGGCACCGGGGGCCTGAGCGCCGGCACGGTCGAGCGCATTGAGCCAGTCGCGCAACTCGAGCGTCAGCGCGCCGGCCGCGGCCGAGAGCGCCGCCGCGCCGCCCTTCGCATCGGCGCTCGCGGCGGCGCGTTCGATGTCGTAGCGCCTCGCCGCGAGCGGCCGGTCGGCGCGCGGCGCCAGCAGTTCGACGCGCACCACGAGCAGCGCGCGGCTCGCGCCGGGTGCGTCGAAGCGCTGCTCGAACTCGTCCAGCGCGATGCGCAGCCGGCACCCGCCGGC
Source organism: Rhodocyclales bacterium (assembly GCA_037440385.1). Classification (GTDB taxonomy): domain Bacteria; phylum Pseudomonadota; class Gammaproteobacteria; order Burkholderiales; family Rhodocyclaceae; genus CG2-30-68-42. Next base: position 26,544 of record JBBIUI010000009.1, read on the forward strand.
CGCAGGGGCCGCGCCGGCGATCGCCTTGCGCAGCGCCTGCGCGAGCAGCTCGGCGGGCGCCGCCACCCAGCGGCTGTCCCGGTAGGCGTAGCGGCGCGTGTCGCTCTCGTACGCCAGACGGTACTGCAGCGCGTTGCCGTCGAGCCAGGACGGCGCACGCACCTCGACCTCGCGCACCGGCAGCGTGACGCCCACCGGATTGAGCGCGGGAAGCTCGCCGAGATCATGCGTCGCGACCTCTCGCGCCGTGCGCGCACCGACGCACGCCGCCAGCAGCAGCACCGCGATCGCGCCGGCGAGCGCCGCCCTCATCGCCGCGGCGCCTCGAAGCCGGCCTCGCCCGGACCGGCACGCCCCGCCTGCCGCCCGAACAAGACCGCCTGCGGGTCGGCCTCGATGCCGTCGACGAGCCGGTGCAGCGCGCGGGCGCTGGCGGACAGCTCGCGCAGCAGCGCGTTCGCACGCGGCAGCGTGTCGCCGAGCACTTCGTCGCCGGCCGCCCGGCTCAGTCCGTCCAGGCGCGCGACGAGCGATTGCATGCCGGCGACGGTGGCACGCACTTCGGCCACCGCGGGAACGGCCTCGCCGCTCGCCCGCTCCAGATTGGCGAGCACCGCGCCCAGCCTCCCGAAATCGGCTTGCGCCAGCACGCGCCTGGCCGATGCGACGAGCGCCGGCAGCTCGCGGGCGCTCTCGTCGATGCCCGCCGAAGCGGACTCCAGTCTGGCGAGTATGCGGGCGAGATGCGCGAGGTTGCGCTCGTCGAGCGCCGCGTTGATCCGCCCGGCCATCGTGCGCACCTGCGCGAGCAGCTCCACCGCACCCTGGGAGAGCTGCTCCAGTTGCGAGGGCTCGAGCGCGATGCGCGGAAGCGCTCCGTCCGCGGCCTCGAGCGGCTCGTCGGATTCTCCGGTGTCGGTGAGCTGCACGTAGGCGAGTCCGGTCACGCCCTGGACGTTGAGCTGGGCACGCGTCGAGCGGGTCAGCGGCAGGCTCGCATCGATGCGTATCGTGACGAGAAGGTTGCGCCGGTCCTGCGGATCGAGATCGATGTCGATGACCTTGCCGGCGCGCATGCCGCGATAGTTCACGCGCGACTCGGGATTCAGACCGGTGACATTGCCGGTGGAAACCAGCACATAGTCGCGCGTGAATTCCCGCTTCCCGGACAGCCACCATAGCGCCGCCGCCGCCGCGATGCCCAGCAGCAGCAGGAACAGCCCGGCCGAGAGCGCATGTGCCCGGTTTTCCATCAGACGGCCGCTTCCCGTTCCAGTGCCCGGCGACCGCGATCGCAGCCGAAGAAGTTGCGTACGAAAGGATGATCGACCTGCATGATGGCCTCGAGCGAGCCGAGCGCGAGTATACGCTGCTCGGCCAGCACGGCGATGCGGTCGGCCAGCGCGGCGAGCGTGTCCAGGTCGTGCGTGACCAGCACCACGGTCAGCCCGAGCTGGGCTCGCAGCATGCGGATCAATTGGACGAACGCCTCGGAGCGGTCCGGATCGAGCCCCGCGGTGGGCTCGTCGAGCAGCAGCAATTCGGGCTCGAGCGACAGCGCGCGGGCGAGCGCGACCCGCTTGACCATCCCGCCGGACAATTCCGCCGGCATCAGATGCGCATGGCGAGGCAGCAGTTCGACCATCGCGAGTTTCTGCATCACGAGATCGCGGATCAGCTCCTGCGGCAGCGCCTTCAGCTCGCGCAGCGCAAAGGCGATGTTGTCGAACACGTCGAGCGCCGAGAACAGCGCGCCGTGCTGGAACAGCACGCCGAAGCGCCTGCGCAACGCCTGGTCGCGGCGCGCGTCACCCGAGAACAGCGGCTCGCCGAACAGCCGGATGTCGCCGGAATTCGGCCGCAGCAATCCGACCAACTGGCGCAGCAGCGTGGTCTTGCCGCTGCCCGAGCCGCCCACCAGCGCCATCACTTCGCCGCGCTCGACCTCGAGGTCGAGACCGCGATGCACCCACACCGCGCCGAAGCGCGTATTCAGGTGATGGACCTGCGCGATCGGACCGTTCATCTGGGCAATCCGATGTTGCGCGTGGCGATCGCGAACAGCGCGTCGACCAGGATCACGACCGTGATCGACGTGACCACCGACGCGGTCGTGTTCGCCGCGAGGCTCTCGGTGTTCGGGCGCACGCGAAGCCCGAAGTGGCAGGCGACGAGCGCGACGAGGATGCCGAACGCGACGCCCTTGGCCAGCCCGATCCACAGATTGGCCACCGGCACCACCTTGGGCAGCGTGTCGATGAAGAAGCCGTAGCCGATGTCGAGCTGCACATGCGCCGACACCATGCCTCCGACCAGCGCGACGGCGGTCGTCCACAGCACCAGCAGCGGCATCGCGACGGCGAGCGCGGCGACCTTGGGCAGCACCAGCCTCATCGTGCAGGACACGCCCATCGTCGCGAGCGCATCGATCTCCTCGGTCACCCTCATGACGCCGAGCTGTGCGGTCATCGCCGAGCCGGAGCGCCCCGCCACCAGCACCGCGACCAGCACGGGCCCGAGCTCGCGCACGATGCCCAGGCCCAGGATGTTGATGATGAAGATGTCCGCGCCGAAGCTCTTGAGCTGCAGCGCCGACAGATAGGACAGCACGACGCCGATCAGGAAGCCGACCAGCGCGCTGACCGGCATCGCGCGCACACCGGACTTGTGGAGGTTCGCGGTGGTCTCCCGCCACGGCCACAGCGCCGGCCGGCGCACGGCACGTGCGGTCTCGATCGCGAGCTCGCCGATCAGCGCGACGAAATCCGTCACATGCCGCGCGAAGGCCAGCCCTGCCGAGCCGATCCGGATCAGCCACTCGAGCGGCGATGCCGGCGGCGCGCCGCCGGCGCCACCGGCGCCGGTCCCGGCCAGCCGGTCGAAGATGCGCATCTGATCGGGGCTCGCGCTCAACTGCGCGGGCAGCCGGGCGCCCCACGATCGCCACAGCAACGCGGCGCCGGCCGAGTCGAGCGAACGAAGCTGCGTCAGATCCCAGAACAGGTCGGGCTCGCCGGCACATTCGGCGAGCCGCGCGTGCAGCGTGCCGATCTGCGCCGCGAGGCCGACCAGCGTCCAGCTCCCCGCGAGGCGCGCCACGGCGCCGCCGGGCGCGGCCCGGTCGATCGACAGGGAAGCTGCCGGGACCGGCGGATCGACCGGGGGCACCACGGGTCAGCCCGGCACGCACCGTTCGGGGTCACGGCGCGTCTTCAGCCGCAGCTCGCGTCCGGCGGCTTCCCACTGGCGCGACTCCTCCGCGAGCGCGGCCGCGGTCAGCGGCACGCGCGACAGCCAGCCGGCATCGACCGTGAGCTGGAAACCGCGCGCGGACGCCTTCGCGCCCACCGGCAGCGGCGGCGAGTCGGCGCGGGCGCGGTGCAGCAGCGCAGCCATGCGCAGGCAGAAGATCAGCCGCCAGTCATCCTGCGCGGGCTCCAGCGCCAGCACGCGATCGAGCCGGCCCCGGTGCGCGAGCACCAGTCGCGCGAGCCGGCTCTGATCCATGCGGGAGAAACCCGGCATGTCGGCGTTGGCCAGGATGTAGGCGCCGTGCTTGTGATGGCCGGAATGGGCCACCGAGACGCCGATTTCGTGCAGGTTCGCCGCCCAACCGAGCAAGCGGGCGTCGATGGGCTCGGCGTCGCTCGCGTTCGCGTCCAGTTGGCGCAGCAGCGCCGCCGCGCTCGCCGACACCCGCTGCGCCTGGCGCGCATCGACCTCGTAACGCCGCATGAAGGTCGCGACGGTCGCGTCGCGCAGGTCCCGATGATGGTAGCGGCCGAGCAGATCGTAGAGCACGCCCAGGCGCAGCGCGCCGTCGGAGAACGTCATGTGGTCCAGGCCGAGCACGTCGAACACCGCCGTCATGATCGCCAGCCCTCCGGGAAGCACCGGCAGCCGGTCTGCGCGCAGTCCAGCCAGATCGAGCGCATCGAGCGAACCCGCGCGGATCAGCCGCGCGCGCAGCGCGGCGAGCCCGTCGCGGGTGATCCCGTCGCGTCCCAGCCCGTTGAGCTCGATCAGGTCGAGCAGCGCGCGGGCCGAGCCCGACGAGCCGACGGCCCGCTCCCATCCGATGTCCTTGAAGCTTCGCGCGACGCTTTCCAGTTCGCGCCTGGCCGCGAGCTCGGCTTCGCGAAAGGCTTTCTTCTCGAGCCGGCCGCGCGGGAAATGGGTCAGGCTGTAGCCGACGCAGCCCATGTACAGCGATTCGAGCGCCAGCGGCTCGAAATCGCTGCCGATGATGATCTCGGTGGAACCGCCGCCGATGTCGACGACCAGTTGCTGGCGAGCCGGGTCGGGCAGCGTGTGGGCCACACCGATGTAGATCAGGCGCGCTTCCTCGCGTCCTGCGATGACCTCGATCGGAAAGCCGAGCGCCGCCTGCGCCTCGATCAGGAACTCCGGTGCGTTCTTGGCAACGCGCAGCGTGTTGGTCGCCACCGCACGCACCGCACCGCGATCGAATCCGCGCAGCCGTTCGCCGAAGCGGCGCAAGGCGTCGAGCGCGCGCAGTTGCGAGGCGCCGTCGAGCACCTTTGCGCTGGTCAGCCCGCCGGCGAGCCGCACGGATTCCTTGAGCGAGTCGAGCGGATAGATCTGGTCGCCGACGATGCGGCCGATCTGCAGCCGGAAACTGTTGGAGCCGAGGTCTACGGCGGCGACGGTCTCGTACCCCATTCGATTTCCAGGTGCCGGGAGCGAGAAGACCGGCCGATTGTATCACCGCCCCCCCGGCCGGCCTGCCGGGGGGCCGGGCCCGCAAACCGCCTCAGCGTCCGAGCAGTTCTCCGACCTGGGCGAAGTTGCGTGCGACCCGCGGCGTCTGGATCTCGATGCCGAGCTGGCGCCCGACCTGGGTCGCTGAGAACAGCCCCCGCACGCACTGGCGGCCCCGGTCGTCGCGATCGACCACCATCGCATGCCGGCGCCCGACCGCCTTGAACGTCGCGACGACATGGCCGACGCGGGCGCGCTCGACGTCATCGAGCTCGAGCACCTCGAGCCGCTCGCGGGGCGTCATGACGTCGGAGACCAGGATCTCGTTGCGTCGGATGCCCCGGTCATGGATCACGCGCAGCGGCGCCTCGCCCTCGACGTCGTTCGACGTGATCAGGCCGAGCACGATGTTGTGGTCATCGACCACCAGCAGCAGGCGCACGCCGTTGCACTTCATCCGCTGATACGCGTATTCCATGCTGACGTTCGGCGGCACGGTGACCACGCGCACGCGCCGGAAGTCGGTCATGACCTCGACGGCCGGATCGTCCTCGCGCACGTCGCGCAGCTCGGGCAGCACCGGCTGCTGGAAGCTCGCCCCGGCTTCGAGCGAGTGCGCGGCGATCGGCGCAAATTCTCTTGTCATGGCGGTTCTCCTCGTCGGTCGCGGCCGGCCCGGCACCGGCGCCTGCACGGCGCGCCTGTCGATACTATATCGCCGTGCCGGTGGCCAAGTCGAGCACCGCGCGCGAGCCATCGTACCGCGCGCGCCGGGCCGTGGTAAGGTTGCGCCGGCTCGCACCGCGAGCGGTCGGCCGACCCTTTCCATCCATCGAGCTGCCTTCATGATAGACCTGTACTTCTGGCCCACGCCCAACGGGTACAAGATTCTGCTGTTCCTCGAGGAAACGGGGCTCGCGCACCGCCTCGTCCCGGTCGACATCGGCCGCGGCGAGCAGTTCGCGCCGGCCTTTCTCGCGATCTCGCCGAACAACCGCATGCCGGCCATCGTCGATCACGAGCCCGCGGACGGCGGCGAGCCGCTGCCGGTGTTCGAGTCCGGCGCGATCCTGCTCTACCTCGCCGAGAAGACCGGGCGCTTCCTCGCGCGGGATCTGCGTGCGCGGAAGGAAACGCTGGAGTGGCTGTTCTGGCAGATGGGCGGGCTCGGCCCCATGCTCGGGCAGAACCACCATTTCAGCCAGTACGCGCCCGAGAAGATCCCCTATGCCATCCGGCGCTACGTCGACGAGACCGCCCGCCTGTACGCGGTGCTCGACCGGCGCCTCGCGCAGCGCGAGTACGTGGCGGGCGATCATTCGATCGCCGACATGGCCTGTTACCCGTGGATCGTGCCGTGGAAGCGCCAGGGCATGGTGCTCGACGAATTCCCGAATGTCCGGCGCTGGTTCGATTCGATCCGCGCCCGTCCCGCCACGCTGCGCGCCTACGAGCGCGGCAAGGCGATCAGCAGCGAGCCCGTGGTCAACGACGAATCGCGCCGCATCCTGTTCGGGCAGAACGCGCACTCGGTCACTGCGGGAAAGTGAAGCGCGGGTCGCCGGGCTCGTGCCCGGCGACCGGTGGAAGCGTTACTTGAGGTGCTTGCTGACCAGTTTGGTCATCTCGAACATCGAGACCTGTTTCTTGCCGCCGAAGATCGCCTTGAGCTTCTCGTCGGCATTGATCATGCGCTTGTTGATCGCATCCTGAAGCTTGTTCGACTTGATGTAGGCCCACAGCTTCTTGACGACATCGGTGCGCGGCAGCGGCACCGAGCCCACCACGGCGGCGAGCAGTTCGCTCGGCGTCATCGGCTTCATGAACGCGGGATTCGGCGTGCGTTTCTTGGCGGGCGCCTTGGCGGCCTTGGGAGCGGCCTTTTTCGCTACGGCCTTCTTTGCAACCGGTTTCTTGGCGGCCGCCGGCTTCTTGGCCGCGGCCTTCACGCCAGCGGCCGGCTTTTTCGCGGCCGGTTTCCTGGCGGGTGTCTTGGTCGTACTTTTCTTCGTTGTTGCCATTGTCACGCCTCCTTTCGAAATGGGTTCGATCCTGAGCGGGGTGGCCATTCCCGCCGCTGCGATGCCGAGCCGCGCAAAGGATGCGTCGGGCGCAACGTTCTGTCAATGATTTGCAGAGAAAAAAACGGCCACCTCGTGCGAGCGTGTGTTCCGCGCATCGCGGGGCGCGCTCAGCGCTTCAGGCGTGCGGCGAACCGCCGGCGAAACTCCGCGAGCTTGGGCGCCACGACGACCCGGCAATAGGGTTCGCCCGCATGGTTGCGGTAGTACTGCTGGTGGTAATCCTCGGCCGGCCAGAAATCGCCGGCGGGCGTGACCTCGGTGACGATGGGATCGGCGAACACGCCTCGCGCGCCCAGTTCCCGGATCGCCCGCTGCGCCTGCTCCTGCTGGCTGCGCGTATGGAAGAAGACCGCCGAGCGGTACTGGCTGCCGATGTCGTTGCCCTGGCGCTCCGGGGTCGTCGGATCGTGGATCGCGAAGAACACGTCGAGCAATTCGCCGTAGGAGACGATCGCCGGGTCGTAGCCGATCTGGACGACCTCCGCGTGGCCGGTGTCGCCTGCGCACACCTCGCGGTAGCTCGGGCGCGGGCGCGTGCCCCCCATGTAGCCGCAGACCACCGAGCGCACCCCGGCCAGCTCGCGAAAAACCGATTCGAGGCACCAGAAGCAGCCGCCCGCCAGCGTGGCGATTTCCGTGCCGGACCCGGACGTTGCGCAACGATCGTCCTGCATGTCATTGTCCCCCGAATGGATCGCGCCCCTCGGTTGGGCGCCTGCACGCTCAGAGTGCCCGCAAGCGCGGAAGATTCCCCGCATGGCGCACCGGACCGGGAGCCGATTGTGCACTGCTACCGCGCCGCGCCGGAAGCTTGTCGTCAAAATGCGGCGCAGGATGTGATTTGCGCATGAGTCCGTGAATACGAAAGTGCCCGCACCGGCATCGGCGCGAGGCCTACAACGAGAGGTCAGAGCCTTGTCCCTGCTTCGGCGCCTGCTGCCGCTCGGCAGTGGTTGGCCTGCGAGCGAAACGCGCTCCACCGAACTGCTGCGCTGGCTGGCAAGCCTGCCGGGAGTCGATGCGGCCGATTGCGCGCGCCTGATCGCCGAGCGGATCGGCGAGATCCGCGCAGGCGACACCCGACCCTGGGAGCGAGTCAGCGCCGTCGACGCCTTGCGCGAGGCGGCCGAGCAGCGCCTTCCGGCACTCGAGCAGTCGCTCGCCTCGGCCACGCTGCCGCTCGCGGACGCGCCGCGACGTGCCTGGAGCGGCGCCGAAGCGCTGCTGACGGCGCTCGCCGGCGGCTACGCCGAGGTCGCCGCCGCACTCGCTTCGCGCCGGACGCTGCGCAGCGCCTCGCGCCCGATACGCCCGCCGCTGATCCAGGCGATGCGCTTCACGGCCCGGCGCCTCGCGCTCGGCTACCGCATCTATGCGAACGGCACCGACTCCGGCTGGCTGGACCTGCATCGGCTCTACGCGATGGCGCGCGAAGCGGGATTCGCGGCCTCGCTGCTCGGCTACCGCATCTATGCGAACGGCACCGACTCCGGCTGGCTGGACCTGCATCGGCTCTACGCGATGGCGCGCGAAGCGGGATTCGCGGCCTCGCTGCTCGGCGGCGAGCAGACACCGGAACGGATTTACCTGAACGCACTGCTGCTGTCGTTCGCCGAACCGACGCGCTTCGCGTCCGGAGAACTCGACCTCGTGCAGGATTACCTCGACCGCTACGCGCACCTCGCCGAAATCGTGCCGGCCGAAGAGGCCTCGCGCGTCGACGCCGACCCGGCCTGTTTCCTGGTGCAGGTCCGCGAGCCGCGCGCCGGCCGTTCGCTGCGCAAGTGGAAACCCGAACGCATCACGGCAGGTGATCTGGCGATCCGATGCACGCAACTGCTGGCGAGGCTCGACGGCCAGATCGCCGGACTCGAACAGCAGGTCGCACCGCCGATGCTCGGCCTGCCCAAGCTCGCGGCCGATCCGCGCTACCTCGGATTGCTGCGGTCGCTGCGCGCGAGCTGGGGGGCGCCCTCGACCCGCCGACACAAGCGCATGCGTGCCTTCCCGCGCGGCGAGCTGGTGGGCGGTTTCGAGGCCGCGTGGAAACAGCGTTCCGCGCGTGCGCCCGGCGACGGCGACGCGCACCCCGCCACGGTCGAGCTCGGCGAAGCGAGCCAATGGGCGATTCACAACGAAAGCCCGTATGGACTCGCGCTGAGCTATCTGCGCGGCGACACGCGGCGTATCCATGTCGGCGAACTCGTCGCGATGACCTCGGAAAGCCGTGCACAGAGCGCGCTGTGCGTGGTGCGGCGCCTGGTCAACCGCTGGCAGGAAGGTCTCGAACTGGGCGTGCAGGTGCTCGCGCCCCGCGCGCTCGCCGCCACCGTCACGGTGCGCGGGGCCGAGTCCCACGCGCAGGAACGCTCCGAGCGCATCCTGGTGCTGCCCGCGATGCCCGTCCATGGCGATGCATCCGGAATCCTCGCACCGATCGGCGCGCTGGCGACCGGAAACCGGTTCTCGGCGCAAAGCCGCGGCGAGCCGACCGTGCTGCGCGTCGGTCGCCGCATCGAGCTGCTCGCCTCGTGCGAGCTGTTCACGCTGGAGCAGGTAGCGATGTGAGCCGCGCGCCGGTCGCCGGCGCGCGGCGGCCGGAGGCTGGACGCCGCCGCAATGCAGTCGTTTGGCATGGCCACGCCCAGCTTGGTAGAATCCGGGCGCGCCGCCCGTGATGTCGCGGCATCCACGACCCCTTCGCAGCCGATCCGATGAAAGTCATCGTCCTGGGCGCCGGACTCGCCGGAGTCAGCGCCGCATGGTATCTGTGTCGTGCCGGACGCGATGTCACCGTCATCGAGCGCGGCGAAGGCGCGGCAGGCGAAACCAGTTTCGCGAACGGCGGACAGATCTCCGTGAGCCACCCCGAACCGTGGGCGAACCCGCGCGCACCCGCGCAGATCCTGCGCTGGCTCGGGCGCCCGGACGCACCGCTGAAGTTCCGTCCGCGCGCCGACTGGAGCCAGTGGACGTGGGCGGCCGCGTTCCTGCGCGAATGCCTGCCCGCACGCGCCCGGCGCAACACCGATGCGATCGCGGCGCTGGCGCTGTACAGCCATGCGCGCCTCGACGCGCTGCGCGAGGAGACCGGCATCGAGTACCAGCGCGCCGCGACCGGCATCCTGCACCTGTTCTTCGACGCGGCCGACTTCGCGGCGGCGGGGCCGCGCGCGCAGGCGCTGGAACGCTACGGCATGCGGGTACGCGTGCTCGACGCGCGCGCGTGCGTCGAGCTCGAACCGGCACTCGCGCATTGCCGGGTGAGGCTGCACGGCGGCCTGTACGCACCCGAGGACGAGTCGGGCGACGCCCATCTGTTCGCCGAACGGCTCGCGGCGGCCGCCGCGGCGCGCGGCGTCGCGTTCCGCTACCGCACGCGCGCGACCGGCTGGGACGTCGTCGGCAACCGCGTGGTCGGCGTGCGCATCGCCACGGAGCAGGCGTCGACCGGCGTGCTGGAGGCGGACGCTTTCGTCGTGTGCCTGGGCAGTTACAGCGCGCGCTTCGTCGCGCCGCTGGGCGAGCGTTTGCCGATCTACCCGGTGAAGGGGTATTCGGTCACGCTGCCGCTGGGCGAGGACGCCGCGGCTTTGCGCGTGAGCCTCACCGACGAATCGCGCCGGATCGTCTGCTCCCGGCTCGGCGACCGGCTGCGGATCGCGGGAACCGCGGAGCTCACCGGATACGACGTGAGCGTCGACGCGGTGCGCTGCGGGGCGATCCTCGCACGCGCGCAGGAGATTCTTCCCGACCTGCGCGAGACCGGGCAGCCGCAGTTCTGGGCCGGGCTGCGGCCGACCACTCCGTCGAACGTTCCGATCATCGGCCGCGGCCGCCTGGCCGGGCTGTTCTACGACACCGGCCACGGCTCGCTCGGCTGGACGCTCGCCTGCGGCAGCGGCCAGGCGATCGCGGATCTCGTCGGCGGCCGCCGACCCCAGGTCGCCTTTCCGTTCCGCGGGATCGACGATTGACACGCCGCCGCCGGCGGTGTGACGCAATTCCGCCGCGCGAATCGCCGCCGCCGCGATAATCGCCTGCGGCCGATTCGGCCACGAACACCGACCGGAGCATCCATGAGCACACTGCCCCAAGCCCATGGCGGCGTCCTGCGGGAACTTCTCGTTCCGGCGGAGGCCGCCGCGCGAATCAAGGCGGATTCGCGCGAGTTTCCCTCCTGGGATCTCACCGCTCGCCAGCTGTGCGACCTGGAACTGCTCGCCACCGGGGCCTTCTCCCCGCTCAGCGGTTTCCTCGTTCGCCGCGACTATGACAGCGTCGTTCGCGACCTGCGGCTCGCCGACGGCACGCTGTGGCCGATCCCCGTCGTGCTCGATGTCAGCGTCGCCTTCGCGAAGGGGCTGGAGCGCGGCGGCCGCGTCGCGCTGCGCGATCCCGAGGGGGTGCTGCTCGCCGTGCTGACGGTCGAGGATCTCTGGACGCCGGACCGCATCGGCGAGGCGCAGGCGATCTACGGCACCACCGAGCGCAGCCATCCGGGTGTCACCGCGCTGCTCGATCGCACGCATCCGGTGTATGTCGGCGGGCGCATCGAGGCCGTGGCGCTGCCCACCCATTACGATTTCCAGCACCTGCGGCGCAGCCCGCGCGAGGTGCGCGAAGGCTTCGCCCGGCAGGGCTGGCGGCGCATCGTCGGATTCCAGAACGGCAATCCGCTGACCGCGGCCCATCTCGCGGCGACCCGGCACGCCTGCCGGATCGCGCAGGCAAACCTGCTGCTGCATCCGGGAGTCGGCCAGTGCGAGCCGGGCGACGCGGAACACTACACCCGCGTGCGCTGTTACGAGCGGGCCCTGAGCCATCATCCGGAAGGCGCCGCCCAGCTCGCCCTGCTGCCGCTGGCCACGCGCTGGGCCGGCCCGCGCGAAGCGTTGTGGCATGCGATCGTCCGGCGCAATTTCGGCTGCACGCACTTCGTCGTGACGCCCGACCATGCCGAGCCGCCGCGTGCCGACGGCGCGCCCGGTTTCCACCCGCGGGGGGCCGCGCAGCAACTGGCGCTCGGTCATGCCGAAGAGCTCGGCATCGCGATCCTCGCGCTCGACGACATGGTCTATGTCGAGAACCGGGCGCAATACTGCCCGGCCGGCGATGTCCGGCCTGGCGAGCGCGTACTCTCGCTCGATGCGGCCGAGTTCCGCCGCCGGCTGGCCGAGGGCCTGGAGATCCCCGAGTGGCATGCGCCGCCGGATCTCGTCGAGGAGGTGCGCCGCAGGCACCCGGCGCGCGACCGCCAGGGCGTGACCGTGTTCTTCACCGGGCTGTCGGGCGCGGGCAAGTCCACGATCGCCAACGCGCTGCTCGCGCGGCTCATGGAGCTGGGCGGGCGCTCCGTGACGCTGCTCGACGGCGACATCGTGCGCAAGAACCTGTCGAGCGAACTGGGTTTCTCGAAAGAGCATCGCGACCTGAACATCCGGCGCATCGGTTTCGTCGCGGCCGAGATCACCAAGCACGGCGGCATCGCGATCTGCGCACCGATCGCGCCCTACGCCGCGACCCGTGCCGCGGTGCGCGAAATGGTTTCCGCCGCCGGCGGTTTCATCGAGGTCCATGTCGCCACGCCGATCGAAGTGTGCGAGGCGCGCGACCGCAAGGGCCTGTACGCGAAGGCGCGCGCCGGCCTGATCAAGGAATTCACCGGCGTCAGCGACCCGTACGAGGCGCCGGAAGACGCGGAACTGGTCATCGACACGCGCGAGTGCACCGGCTTCGAGGCCGCACAGATCGTGCTCAACCGGCTGGAGGCGGACGGCTATATCCGATAGGATCGGCCCGTGGGCAGTATGCTGCGCAGGCGGCTGCGGCCGCGACGAGCACCGCTGCCGGCGCGGGACGAACCGGGGCAAGGCCCGGATCCGCGGGCGCGGATCCGGGCTTGCCGGACTCGCTGGAAAACTGGCATGCGCACCATCGATGTGTTCAACGGCGACGCCGACGGCCTGTGCGCGCTGCAGCAGCTGCGCCTCGCCGAGCCGCGCGATGCGCGGATCGTCACCGGCGTCAAGCGCGACATCCGTCTGCTCGGGCGCGTGGACGCTCGCGTGGGCGACGAGATCACCGTGCTCGACGTTTCGCTCGATGCCAACCGCGAAGGGCTGGATCGCGCGCTGCGCGCCGGTGCGCGGGTGCGCTGGTTCGACCATCATCATGCGGGAGACATACCGGCCGACGACGCGCTCGAGGCGCACATCGACACGGCCCCGGACGTGTGCACCAGTGCGCTGGTCGATCGCCACCTCGAAGGACGGCATCGGCCCTGGGCCGTCCTGGCCGCCTTCGGCGACAACCTGCCTGCGCTCGGCCGCCGGCTCGCCGCGGCCTGCGGACTGGACGGCGATCGCACCGTCCGGCTCGCCGCCGCAGGCGAGCTGCTCAACTACAACGCCTATGGCGAGTCGGTGGCCGACCTGCATGCCGATCCCGCCGAGCTCGCGCGTGCGATGCGGCCGTTCGAGGATCCGTTCGGATTCATCGAGACCTCGGCGCTGTACGCGCGCATCGCCGCGGGGCATGCCGCCGACATCGGCCACGCGCGCGGGCTGCGCGCGCAGCGGCAAACCGCGCACGCGATCGTGCTCGTGCTGCCCGACGAACCCTGGGCGCGCAGGATGAGCGGCAGCCTCGCCAACGACTGGGCGCGCGCGCATCCGGATCGGGCGCTCGCGGTGCTCTCGCACAATGCGCGCGGCAACTTCACCGTCAGCGTGCGCGCGCCGGTGGCGCGGCCGGAGGGCGCGGATGCGTTGTGCCGGCAGTTCGCGTCCGGCGGCGGACGCAAGGCGGCCGCAGGAATCAACGATCTGCCGGAGGCCGACTACGAGCGTTTCTGCGCGCGGTTCGAGGCGCATTTCCAGCCGCACTGACGGCCCGGCGCCCATCGCGCCGCGTGCGCTGGTCGCGCTGGCCGCGGTGGTGGCAGCCAGCGTACATGCCGGCGTCATCGACGCCGATCCGGCGAACTATCGCAGCCTGCTGCGATCGCTGCAACCGGGCGACACGTTGCGGCTCGCGCCGGGCCAATACCGGCAGGGACTGCCGATCCACGGTCTGACCGGGGAAGCCTCCCGGCCGATCGCCGTGCGCGGGCCGGCCGGGGATGCGCCGGCGGTGTTCGTCGCGCGCCCCGGTCACAACACCGTCAGCATCGTCGATTCGGCCCATGTGGAGATTCGCGACCTGGTACTCGAGGGACGCGACCTTCCGGTCGATGCCGTGAAGGCGGAAGGGCACGCACGCTGGGCGCACCACATCACGATCGAGAACCTCGTGATCCGCGGCCACGGCAACAACCAGCAGACCGTGGGCATCTCGACGAAATGTCCGGCCTGGAACTGGATCGTGCGCGGCAACACGATCATCGGCGCGGGCACCGGCATGTACTTCGGCAATTCCGACGGCAGGGCTCCGTTCGTCGCCTCGTTGATCGAACGCAACCTGGTCGTCGATTCGCGCGGCTACGACGTGCAGATCAAGCACCAGATCGAACGGCCGCGACTGCCCGGTCTGCCCGAGGGGCCGAGCGTGACGATCCTTCGATACAACGTGTTCGCCAAGCCGCGGGCGGACAATCCCGAGGCCGCGCGGCCCAACGTGCTGGTGGGACATTTCCCGCCCGACGGGCCGGGCGCGCGCGACCGCTATGCGATCTACGGCAACTTCTTCTACCAGAACCGCCACGAGGCGCTGTTCCAGGGCGAAGGCAACGTCGCGCTGTACGCCAACCTGTTCGTCAACCGGTACGGGGATGCCGTGCATGTCCAGCCGCACAACGATGTCCCGCGCCGGATCGAAATCGCGTTCAATACCATCGTCGCAGCCGGCACCGGCATCGCGGTGCGCACGAAACCGGACGCACCGCCCGCGCACCGGCAGGCGGTACGGGCGAACGCGGTGTTCGCCGCGACGCCCATTTTGGCCGCGGACGCCGCGGGCAACGTGACCGGACCGATGGCGCAGGCCGCGAAATGGCTGAACCGGCCCTTTGCCGAGCCGGGGGAGCTGGACCTGTACCCCAGGCACGCGCTGCGCGTCCCGGCCGATGCGCGCGAGCCCCAGCTCGATCGACTGCCCGATCACGACCGGGATTTCAACGGCCTGCCGCGGGCTCCCGCAGCCGCGGGCGCCTACTCCGGCGGCGGCAGCAATCCCGGCTGGCTGCCGCGGCTTGAGCGCAGATGAGCGTCGCCCCGCGACCCGCCGGGACCGGCCAGCGCGCAGGTGCACCGCCGGACGCCGCGTCGGTGTCGCGGCTGTTCGCCTGGGCGGCGCTCGGCTACACGGCGTTCGTCGTCTATGGCAGCCTGGTGCCGCTGCATTTCCACCCGCGCCCGCTGCACGAGGCGTGGCAGGCGTTTCGCGACATCCGCCAATTGAGCCTCGGAATCGGCTCGCGCGCCGACTGGGTCGCCAACGTCCTGCTGTTCGTGCCGCTCGCCTTCCTGTGGACGGGCGTGCTGTCGGGCGCCCGGCCTGGCATCGCTCGAATGACGTTCGCATCGGTGCTGGTTCTGGCCTGCGCGCTGGCGGCTGCGTTCGCGATCGAATTCACGCAGATCTTCTTTCCGCCGCGCACCGTTTCGCTGAACGACATCCAGGCCGAGTCGATCGGCGCGCTCGCCGGCATCGCGCTGTGGGGGT
>JBBIUI010000010.1:0-37932 GCA_037440385.1 Rhodocyclales bacterium
GGGCGAGCTCGACGACAAGGAGATCGAAATCGAGCTCGCGACGCCGCGCGCGCAGATGGAGATCTTCGCGCCGCCCGGCATGGAGGATCTCACCTCGCAGATCCAGGGCATGTTCCAGAACCTTGCCGGAGGCAAGCGCAAGCCCCGCCGCATGAAGATCCGCGACGCGCTCAAGGCGCTCGCCGAGGAAGAGGCGGCGCGGCTGGTCAATGACGAAGACATCAAGTCCGGGGCGCTCGCCAACGTGGAGCAGAACGGCATCGTGTTCCTCGACGAGATGGACAAGATTGCCTCGCGAGGCGACGCGCACGGCGCGGACGTCTCGCGGCAGGGCGTGCAGCGCGACCTGCTGCCGCTCGTCGAGGGCACGACCGTGTCGACGAAATACGGCATGGTCAAGACCGATCACATCCTGTTCATCGCGAGCGGCGCGTTCCATCTGTCCAAGCCCTCGGACCTGATCCCCGAGCTGCAGGGCCGCTTCCCGATCCGCGTCGAGCTCGATTCGCTGTCGGTGGAGGACTTCGAGCGCATCCTCACCTCGACCGATTGCTGCCTGTCGCGGCAGTACCAGGCGCTGCTCGCGACCGAGCAGGTCGAGCTGGAATTCGATCCGCAGGGCATCCGCCGGCTGGCGCAGATCGCCTACGCGGTCAACGAGATGACGGAGAACATCGGCGCCCGGCGCCTGTACACCGTCATGGAGAAGCTGCTCGAGGACATCGCATTCGACGCCGGCAGTCAACGGAAGGTCGTCATCGACGCCGGCTACGTCGATGCGCGCCTGGCGGAACTGTCGCGCAGCGAGGATCTGGCGCGCTACGTGCTGTAGCCCGGCTCGGGCCGCGTGCCGATCCCATGCTGCTTCGCATCGTCTCGATCATCTTTCCGCTGTTCGCCGTCATCCTCGCCGGTTGGGCCTACGGGCGCGTGCGCCGGCCCGACATGGGATTCGCGAATCAGCTCAACATGGACGTCTTCGTGCCGGCACTGGTGTTCGGCACGCTCGCCGGGAAGTCCTTCGATCTGGCCGGGCACGGTGCGCTGGCGATCGGCGGGCTCGCGGTCGTGCTCGGCTCGGGGCTGATCGCCTGGCCGCTGGCGCGGCTCGCCGGCGTCCAGGCGAAGACGCTGGTCCCGCCGATGATGTTCAACAACTCGGGCAACATGGGGCTGCCGCTGGCGGTGCTCGCGTTCGGCGAGACGGCCCTGCCCGCGGCGGTGGTGCTGTTCCTGGTCGAGAATCTGCTGCATTTTTCTCTCGGCATCTACCTGCTCGATCACCGTGCGCGGCTCGCGAGCCTGTGGCGGATGCCGGTCGTGCTGGCGGCGATGGCGGGGCTGGGCGTGAGCGTCGTCCAGGTCCAGGTGTGGCCGCCACTGCTCACGGCGATTCGCATGCTGGGCGAGATCTCGATTCCGCTGCTGCTGTTTGCGCTGGGCGTGCGCCTGACCGAGGCTTCCTTCGGGACCTGGCGGATCGGACTCGCGGGTGCCGTGCTGCGGCCGATCCTGGGCATGTCGATCGCATGGCCGGCCGCGATCGCGCTCGGGCTCGACCCCCAGTACCGGGGCCTGCTGATCGTGTTCGGCGCGCTGCCGCCGGCGGTGCTCAACTACGTGTTCGCCGAGCGCTGGCGGCAGGAACCGGAAAAGGTCGCCTCCATCGTCATGACCGGCAACCTCGCGGCCGTCGTGTTCGTGTCGGCCGCGCTGGCGATCGCGCTGCCGTAGCCAGGCGTCATCGTCTCGCCGGGCGCTTCGCGAGCTTGCGCTGCAGCGTGCGCCGGTGCATGCCCAGCGCGCGTGCGGTGGCCGAGACGTTGCCGCCGTGTTCCTTCAGCACGCGCTGGATGTGCTCCCATTCGAGCCGGCCGACCGACAGCGGCCGGCCGGGGGGCGGCGAAGCGGCATCGGGCGTGCCGGGCCGGAACGCCGCGAGCAGGGTATCGACGTCGACCGGCTTGGCGAGATACTGGGTGGCGCCCAGCTTGATCGCTTCGACCGCGGTGGCGATGCTGGCGTAGCCGGTCAGCACGACGATGCGGCAGTGCGGATTGGCGGCGAGCAGCGCACCGATCAGCGCGAGTCCGGATTCCCCTGCGAGGTTCAGATCGAGCACGGCGAGTTCGCTGCGCGTTTCCGCGATCCTCGCGAGCGCCTCCTCGAGGCCGCGCGCGCTCGCCACCTCGAGTCCGCGCCGGGCGAGCGCGCGAGAGAGCACGCGATTGAACAGTTCATCGTCGTCGATGACGAGAACCCGCCGCGCGCCATTCGCCCCGTTCATTGCGGTTGCGCCGTGACTTTGGCGAGCGGCAATTCGATGTGCGCGACCGCGCCGCCGCCCTCGCGATTGGACAGCCTCAGCCGGCCTCCGAATCGCTCGACCACGGCGCCGGCGAGAAACAGACCGACGCCCGAGCCGCCGGGCTGGCCCGTCAGGAACTCGCGGCCCGCATCGCGCAGCAGCGCCTCGTCGAGGCCGGGCCCGCGGTCGCGCACTTCGACGCGAAGTGTCGTGCGATCCCAGCTTGCGGCGATCTCGACATCGGGCGAGCCGGCGTCGGCGGCGTTGTTCAGCAGGCTGACGAGCGCCTGCTCCAGCGTCGCTTCGCCGAACACCTGCGGCGGCGGGGGTCGGCCCTCGATCGCGAGCCTCGGGCGTGCACCGGGCCGCAGCGCGCACCAGCGCGCGAGGATTTCGGTGAGCCACGCGTCGAGCGCGAGCCTGCGGCCGCCTTCCGCGCGGGTCTGCCCGGCCCGCCCGGCCATTGCCGTGACGATGCCCTTGCACGAATCGATCTGGTCGCGCAGCAGCCCGAGGTCTTCTCTCATCTGCGGGGTGACACAGGGCTCGCGCGCCAGTTCGCCTGCAAGGACCGCCATCGTGGCGAGCGGCGTGCCCAGCTCGTGCGCGGCGCCGGCGGCGAGGCTGGCCAACGCGACGATGCGTTCGTTGCGAAACGCCTCCTCGCGTGCCGCGGCCAGCGCCCGGTCGCGCGCGCGCAACGTCGCCGTCATGCGAGCGATGAACCAGGTGATCAGCGCGCCGGAAACGACGAAGATCAGCCACATGCCGGCCAGATGCAGTTGCGTGGCCCGGCCGACGTCGTGCACCGACAACGGCACGTAATGGAACACGAGCGACGAGTAGGCCGCGGTGCTGATCGCGGCAAGCGACCACGCATAGCGGGCAGGCAGCAGCGCCGCCGCGATCGCGATCGCCGGCAGGTACAACGACACGAACGGGTTCGCCGACCCGCCACCGAAATACAGCAGCACGGTCAGCGCACCGACGTCGACGCACAGATGCGAGAACAGCTCCGGGTGCGTCACCGGCGCCGGATGGGCGAGCCGCCGGCACGCGAACGAATTGAACGCAGCGAGCAGCCCGACGGTCGCGAACATCGGCAGCCGCGGCACATCGATGTCGAGCAGCGGCTGCGCTGCGCCGATCGCGGCGACCTGGCACGCGATCGCGATCCAGCGCATCCGCATCAGGCGGCGGGCTGCATCCGACGCATCCGGGCCCGGGCCGCAATCGCAGGCGGGCCCGGTGAATCGTCGCGCTGGAGTTTCCAATATCATCCTCGCCGCCGACGTACCCATTCTAGCCCCGCCCGCCGCCCGCCCGCGTACCCTGCGACGAAGTGCCGCAGCACACCGCGCGCCGGATCGACTATTCTCCCCAACCTTCCCGTGGGGCGGCCCGAGATTTCGCGCCTGCGGGTCGTCGAGGCGGATCATTCGAGCAAAGGAGCAACGATGCGGAAAACGGTACTGGCACTGTCATTGAGCTGTCTGAGCGCGGCGGCCTTCGCGCAAGTCACGGTCGGCGAGCCGTGGGTGCGCGGCACGGTCGCGGCACAAAAAGCGACCGGCGCCTTCATGGAACTCACGAGCAGCGAGGATGCGGTGCTGGTGTCCGCGTCGAGCCCGGTCGCCGGCGTCGTCGAGGTGCACCACATGGCGATGGACCAGGGCGTCATGAAGATGCGCGCGATCCCGCGGCTCGACCTTCCGGCCGGAAAGACGGTCAGGCTCGAACCCGGCGGCTATCACGTGATGCTGATGGACCTGAAGCAGCAGATGAAGGCGGGCGATGTCGTTGCGATCACGCTCGAAATCCAGGGCAAGGACGGCAAGACCCGCACGGTCGAGGTCAAGGCGGCGGTGCGCGCACTCGCGGCCGCGGCCGGGCACGAGCGCGCCCACGGCGCGAAGCACTGAGCGAGGCGGCGCACTCGCCAACGCTTCGCCCGTGTGCGCTACCGGCGTACACGGGCGGACGCCGCCGGCGCGCCGGTCAGGGCGGACGGCTCATGCGCGCTCGACCCGGCCGATCAGCTCGATGCTCTTGTCGAAGGCGTTCATGTATTTCATCGCCGTGATCATCGAGCCCTTGAACTTGAGTTTCTTCGTGAGCAGCGCCGCGCGGCCGGACAGACTGCCCTCGCGCAGCCGTCGCCAGTTCTCCTCGTTGGCGCGCATGACGAAGTCCGGCGAACGCGGCGCACTGGCGAAGTGGCTGGCCGTTGCCCGGCCGTTTTCGACGACGAGGAACGCACTGGGCCGATCGTCCGGATCCCATCCGTATTCGATCAGCGCCGAGAACCCTTCGAGCCCGCGGACCAGCTCCGGGTGCTCGTTCCACAGCCTCGCATAGCGTTCGATCCACTGTTGCGACAGGAACTGCATGTCCGACTCCTTGCCGTGGCCGGTCGGGGCGAGGCGATCGCCCCGACCCGGCGGTCAGGCCTGCGAGAGCGCCTTGAAGATCTCGTTGAAGGATGCTTCGCCGACGCGCGCGAAGACGCCGGTGTTGCCCATGACGCATACGGCGAATTTCGGGCCCGAAAGCGCGAACCCGGTCGCGGGCGTCCAGCCCGATTCCCCGCTCATCGCCGTGTAGCCGTCGGTCTGCATGCGGGCCATGTGCAGGTTGGCGGCGCACATCGAGGCCGCCATCGCGGCGTGATCTTCCGACACGTCGCCGGCGAATGCGGTCAGGGCGCCGTCGTCGGAAAAACTGCCTGCTGCAAACACCCCCTTGATGCCCAGAAGCCTGTTCAGGTCGGCCATGACGTTTTCTCCTGTCCGGTCACAGAGTCGAAAGGGTTGCGAAGGCGCGATCGAAATCGGCGTCCTTGTTGCGCACGAAGACACCGACGTTGCCGACGATCAGCGCGCTGTTCTCCGGGCCGGAAACCGCGAAACCCGTGGCCGGCTCGAAACCGTCCCTGCCCGTGTAGGCCGTCCAGCCGGAGGCTTCCATCCTGCCCATCAGCATGTTGGCTGCGCACATCTGCGCAGCCATCTTTGCGGCCTGCAGCGTGACGTTGCCCGTGTAGTTGATCAGCTCGCCACCGGCGCCGAACTCCCCGGCAGCGAAGGCGCCTGGGATCTTCATCGCTTTGCTCAGATCAGCCATGACCTGCTCCTTTGAAAAAAAGTGATCGCGGCGACAGCGCCGCACGCCTATGCCAGCAAACGCCATGCCGGTTCATAAACGAATGATAATTAACTAATTTTAGCCGTGAAGCGCGATCCGGCCGAGCATCGCGGCGTTGCATCTGCAACAGTGCATTCTTGCCATGCTTGAAAATCATAGGTTTAGAATCCAAGTTGCAGTTGCGAAACAGGTAACGTCCGAAGCGACCGATCGACCGGCCGCAGACTTGCGCATTGCGATGGCGATGAGGTTTCCACAACTCGAGGACTCCCTGCTGGAGGCGGTCCTCGACGGGATCGAGGAAGGCATCCTGGTGGCCGACGCCGCCGGTCGCGTCGTATTCGTGTCCAAGGGCGCCCGCGAGCAGTTCGGGCTGACGGCCAAGGAGGACGCGCTGCGGCTTCGCGACATCGCCGGCGTGAACATGCAGCGGTGCATCACCCGCGCGCTGATCGAGGCGGGTTTCGACGATGCGGTCAGTCGCCGGCAGGACCGCTTCGTCGTTTTCGAGCAAGCCTTCGACCGGCCCGAGGGCAGGCGCCATTTCCGGATACGGACCGGCCTGGTCCGGCAGGAATCCGGTGACGATCTGCGCCTGCTGCTGTTCAAGGACGTCACCGACGTGAAACGCCTCAGGGCCCAGCTCTCGGCCGGTGAGTCCTCGGAATTCATCACCGACGATCCGAAGATGCGCGAAGTCCTCGCTCAGGTGAAGCAGGCCGCGGCGACGCAAGCCTACGTCCTGTTGCAGGGGGAATCGGGGCTGGGCAAGACGCTGCTCGCGCGCATGCTGCACCGGGGTTCTCCGCGTTCGCACAGACCGCTGGTCGAAGTCAACTGCGCGGCCATTCCCGATGCGCTGCTGGAGTCGGAGTTTTTCGGGCACGTCAAGGGCGCCTTCACCGGCGCGCTCGGCGATCGGCCGGGGAGGTTCGAGGCGGCCGATGGCGGCACGCTCTTCCTGGACGAAGTCGGCGAACTGCCGCTGCACCTGCAGGCGAAACTGCTGCGCGCCGTCCAGGAGCAGTCCTTCGAGCCGGTGGGCAGCAACAAGACGCGCTGCGTCGACGTGCGCATCGTCGCCGCATCCAACCGAGACCTGAAGGACGCCGTCAACAGCCGCCTGTTTCGCGCCGATCTGTACTACCGGCTCGGTGTGTTCCGGGTGCGCATCCCGCCGCTTCGCGAACGCAAGAGCGACATCGCGCTGCTCGCCCGGCACTTCCTCGAGCAGCTCCATGCCCGGGGATATCCCCGCGTGACGCTCGGCGAGGCGGCGCTGCGGGTGCTGCTCGATTACCCGTGGCCGGGAAACGTCCGGGAGCTGCACAATGCCATCGAGCACGCGGTCATCTGCGCCGCCGGCGGGATCATCGTTCCGGACAGCCTCCCGCAGGACATCCTGGCATATCACGGCGGCATGCGACCGCCGCGCGCCGCGGGGTTCGCGCCGGCGACCGACGATCAGTTGCGGGGCCAGATCCTGTTCGCGCTCAAGCGCAGCGAGGGCAGCAAGGTCGGCGCCGCGCGCATGCTGGGCATCGACCGGATCACGCTGTGGCGGCGGATGAAGCGGCTAGGGTTGTAGCGACCCGGCTGCGCCTGCCGCATCGGCTTGCGCCGGATGCCGGCCGCGACGCGTCTCGACCAGCGAGTAGACGGCAGGCACCACGACGAGCGTCAGCAGCGTCGAGGAGATCATTCCGCCGATCACCGCGATCGAAAGCGGCTGGTTGGTCTCGGCGCCCGCCCCGAACCCCAGCGCGGCGGGCAGCAGTGCGAGGATGATGGTCGCCGAGGTCATCAGCACCGGCCGCATCCGGGTCGGGCAGGCATCGCGCAGCGCCTCGTCGACCGGCATGCCTTGGGCGTGCCGCTGGTTGGCGAGATCGACCAGCAGGATCGAGTTCTTCGCCACCAGCCCGATCAGCAGCGTGAGTCCGATCATCGAGTAGATGTTCAGCGACTGGCCGGTGAGCCATAGCGCGGCCACCCCGCCGATGATCGCGAGCGGCTGTGCGAGCATGATGATGAACGGCTGCAGGAACGAGTTGAACTGGCTCGCCAGCACCATGTACAGCAGCACGAGCGCGAGCGAGAAGGCGAAGGTCATGTAGTTCACCGTCTTGCCGAATTCCTCCGCCTGCCCGATCAGTTTCACCTGGTAGCCGGTCGGCAGGATGCGCGCCGCAGCCTGGCGCACCCTGGCCACGGCATCGCCCAGCGGGATGGTCGGCGACGCATAGAACGTGGCCGAGTACTGCAGGTCGAAGCGGCCGATCACCGCCGGCCCGAGCCGTTCGCGGAACGAGGCCACGGAATCCAGACGCACGAGCTTGCCGTCGCGCGAGCGCAGGAAGATCTTCGACAGGTCCGCGGGCTGCATGAACTCCCCCTCCCGTCCCTTGACGCGGATGTCATAGCGGCTGCCATCCCCCGGCTCGTCGTTGAACTTCGCGATGTCGATGCCGCCGGTGAGCAAGTTGATGGTCAGCGCCACGTCCTGGGAGCTGAGGCCCGCGGCCGCGATGCGGGTGCGATCCGGCTGCAGCACGAGCTGCGGCAGATCGAGCTGAAGGTCGGTGTCGATGCGTCCCAGGCCCGGCTCCACGGCCAGTGCGCGCTGCAGCTCGCGGGTGAGCCGGCCGACCTCCTGGAGGTTCTCGCCCGCCAGTACGAACTGCAGCGGCTCGCCGCGCCCGCCCTGCACGATCGGGTACGGCGCGGCGAACGCGCGCGCGCCGGGAATGCCCGCGAGCTCCTTGCGCAGCACCGGCAGGATCTCCTGCTGCCTGACCGAGCGCCGATCGCGCGGCGCCATGCGCACCACGATCGTTCCCTGATTCACCTGGCCCGCACTGCCCAGGCCGATCAGCGCGAATTCGGTGATGATCGCCTCGTGCCGGTTGAGGATCGCTTCGGCCATCCGCAGGCGAGAGTCCGTGTACTCGATGCTGGAGCCCAGTGGTGTGCGCAGGTACACAAGGAAGCGGCCCTCGTCCTGCTCGGGCGCGAAGCCCTTGCCGATGTCGGCGAAGAAGAAACCACTCGACGCCACCACGATCCCGGTCAGCGCGACGACCTTCCAGCGATGGCGCAGCGCCTGATCGAGCAGGCGCCGGTAGATGCGCTCCATCCCGTCGAGCAGGCCGTCGAGCAGGTGATACAGCCGGCCGTGCTGGCGTTCGACCTTCAGATATCGCGAGCACAGCATCGGCGTGAGCGTCAGCGACACGAACAGCGAGACCAGCACGCCGAAGGTGACGACGACCGCGAAAGCGCGGAAGAACTGGCCGATGATGCCGCTCATGAAGATCACCGGCGCGAAGATCGACACCAGCGACAGCGTTGCCGCGATCACCGCGAACACCACCTCGCGGCTGCCGTGGATCGCGGCTGCCACCGGGTCCGGATCGAGCTTCTCGCGGTGGCGAAAGATGTTCTCCAGCACGACGATCGAGTCATCCACGACCACCCCGATCAGCAGCAGCAGCGCCAGCATCGTCAGCGAATTGAGCGTGAAGCCGAAGAAGAAGATGACCGCGATCGCGCCGAGCAGCGACACGGGAATCGCCAGCGTGATGATCAGCGTCGAGCGAACCGAGCGCAGGAAGAACCACACCACCAGTGCGGCGAGCAGCGTGCCCTCGACGAGGTGTTCCTGCAGCGAGGCCACGATCTCCTGGATGAACACCGCATCGTTGGACACGACGGTGATGCGCATGCCCGGCGGCAACAACGGGCGGATGTCTGCGTCCAGCCTCGCCTTGATCCGCTCGACGGTGGCCACCGTGTTGCTGTTGGCGACCTTCACCATGCCCAGGCCGATCGTGGTCTCGCCGTTGAAGCGCGCCATCTGCCGATAGTCGGCGAGCCCGTCCTCGATTTCGGCGATGTCCTTCAGGCGGATCGCGGCGCCGTCCTTGTAACCGACGATCATCTGCGCGAGCTCGCCGATGTTGTGGAACTCGAGATCGAGCTTGACCAGGTGCTCGGTCGTGCGCCCGACGATGAAGCCTCCGGCGAGCTGGACGTGCTCGCGCGCGAACGCGTCGGCGATGTCCTGCGCGGTGATGCCCTGCGCGGTCATGCGCGCGGGCACGAGATTGACGCGGATGGTGCGGTCGCGCCGCCCGCCCAGGCGCACTTCGCCCACGCCGTCTATGGTCTCGAGCTTCTTCTTGACGACGTTGATCGCGTACTGGTTGAGCTGCTGCTGCGTGCGCTCGCCCTGCAGAGCCAGCCACATGATCGGCTGCGCATTCGTTTCGACCTTGGCCACGACGGGCGGATCCGCGTCCTTGGGAAGGCGGCGCAGCACCTGATTGACCTTGGCCTGGACCTCGTTGAAGGCGACGTCGATGCGTTTCTCCAGGCTGAAGGTCAGCGTGATCACCGAGATGCCGGGAGAGGACGTCGACTGGATGTGCTCGATGCCGGGCACGCTGTTGACCGAGGTCTCGAGCAGATTGGTCACGCTCGCATCGACGATGTCCGGATTGGCACCCTTGAGCGCAGTCGTGATCGAGACGATCGGAAATTCGATGTACGGAAAGCGGTCCATCCCCACCCGCTGGTAGCCGATCAGGCCGAACAGCGCGAGCACCGCCGAGAGCATCCAGGCGAGGACGTGGCGCCGGATCGAGAGCTCGGGAAGGTTCATCGAGCCCGCTCAGCGCGATTCGCGTGCCGTTTCTGCGAGCTTCACTGCCGCCCCGTCGCTCAGAAAACCGGCGCCGTCGAGCGCGACGCTCACGCCCGCCGCGAGCCCCTTCACGATCTCGACGCGGTCGGCGCGCTTCGCGCCGGTGAGCACCGTGCGCGCGTGCGCCTTGCCTTCGCTCACGACATAGACCACCTTGCCCGCCGGGCGCAGCACCACGCTGCGCTCGGGCACCAGCACCGCGTCGCGCCGGGTCATGACGATCACGGCGGCATCGACGGTGCCGCCGCTGCGCAGGCTGCCGTCGTTGTCCAGTTCGACGAGCACGTCGAGCGCGCGGCTGGTCTCGGACACGTTGGGCCGGATCTCGCTCACGACCCCCCGGATCTCGCGCTCCGGTGCCTGGGGCGAGCGGATGCGCACCGGCTGGCCGCGCGCGATCCGGGGCGCCGCCGACTCGGGAAACGGCAGATGCGCGAGCAGCTTGCGGCGCGACACGAGCTGGAACAGCGGGTCGCCGACCTTGACGTAATCACCCTCCGAGGCGATCCGCGTCTCGACCACCGCGTCGAAGGGCGCGAGCACGCGCGCCTTGCCCTGGGTGCGCCGGCTCTGTTCGGCGCGAACCCGCGCGGCGGCGAGCTGCTCGCGCAGGGCGTCGCGCTGGGTCGCCGCGTCCTCGGCCGCGTTCGGGGAAATGAAGCCCTTCGCGACCAGTTGCCGCTGGCGCTCGACGAGGCGCTGCTGTTGTGCAAGCAGCGCTTCCACGCGGCGGATGTCCGCCTCGTCGGTGCGCTGTGCCAGTACGCTGTCGGCATCGTCGATCAGCGCCAGCAGCTCGCCCTTCTTCACCGGCTTGCCGGGGCCGGCCAGCATGCGGACGATCCGGCCGGGCGCTTCCGCGGAGATTTTCGGATCGAACACGGCTTCGAGCGTGCCCAGCGTCTGCTCGGTGACTTCGACCATGCCGGTCTCGGCGCGGGCGAGCGTCACCAGAACGGCGGGCGGACCGGCAGGTTTCTTTTCCTCCGCCTGGCGCGTGCAGGCGGCGAGCAGCACGGCGGCGAGAACGAGCGCGGCCGATCTCATTCGCGTATCGCGGCGGGAAGCTCCGGCGCGAACAGCTCCTCGATGCGCTCGCGCCGGCGCACCCGTCGCGCGGCCGCGCCCTCGACGAGCACCTCGGCGGCGCGCGGGCGGGTGTTGTAATTCGAGCTCATGCTCATGCCATAGGCACCGGCCGACATCACGGCGAGCAGGTCGCCCTCGCGCACCGCGAGCGTACGGCCGCTGCCGAGGAAATCGCCGCTCTCGCACACCGGTCCGACGACGTCATAGGCCGCGGGCGATACGGGCGCGGGCGTGACCGCGACGATGTCATGCCAGGCGTCATACAGCGCGGGTCGCAGCAGGTCGTTCATGGCCGCATCGACGATCGCGAAGTTGCGCTCGGCGCCGTGCTTGAGATACTCGATGCGGGTGAGCAGCACGCCCGCGTCGCCGGCGAGCCGGCGGCCGGGCTCGAGCAGCAGCCGCTGCGGTCGCCCCTCGAGCAGTTCCAGCACGGGCGCGAGATACGCCTGCACCGCGGGCGGCGTCTCGTCGCGGTAACGGATGCCCAGTCCGCCGCCCAGATCGACGTGTCCGAGGCGGATGCCTTGCGCGTCGAGGCGCGATACGAAATCGAGCAGCCTGCGCGAAGCCTCGAGCAGCGGCGCGGGATCGAGCAGCTGGGAGCCGATGTGGCAGCCGATGCCCGCCACCCGCAGGTGCGGCGAGCGCGCCGCGCGTAGGTACAGCTCCAGGGCCTGCTCGATCGGCACGCCGAACTTGTTGGTGCGTAGCCCGGTCGAGATGTACGGGTGGGTCAGCGGATCCACGTCCGGATTCACGCGCAGCGCGACCGGAGCGCGCCGCCCTGCGGATTCGGCCACCTGCTCCAGGCGTGCGAGCTCCGAGGCCGATTCGACGTTGAAGCACAGGATGCCCGCGGCGAGCGCGTCGCGCATCTCGGCGCGCGTCTTGCCGACGCCGGAAAAGACCACGCGGCAGGCTTGCCCGCCGGCGGCCAGCACCCGCGCGAGCTCTCCGCCCGAGACGATGTCGAAGCCTGCGCCGAGCCGGGCGAAATGTGCGAGCACGGCCAGATTCGAATTGGCCTTGACGGCATAGCACACGAGCGCGTCGCGTCCGCCGAGCGCGCGGGCGAATTCCTCATAGGCAGCGGTCAGCGCGGCGGCGGAGTAGACGTAACACGGCGTGCCGAAGCGCTGTGCGATCTCCGGCAGCGGCACGGCTTCGCAATGCAGGGTGCCGTCGACGAACTCGAACGGGATCGTCACTTCGTCTTGTCGGCCTGTTGCGCCGGCGCCTGCACGAGCGGGCCCTTGGTACCGCAGCCGGCGAGCAGCGCCGCCGCGATCAGCAGAAGTAGAATGCGCATGACGCCATCGGCCTTGCGGAGGGTGCCTTGGAGGACGCGCAGTTTAACGCGGCGGCGGACGCCGTGCTCGCAGAACTGGAAGAGGCGCTCGCGGCGAGCGATCTGTTCGACTACGAGGTCAAGCCCGGCGGCGTGCTGGAGATGATCTTCGACGACGGCAGCCGGATCGTCGTCAACCGGCATGGCGCCGCCCGCGAGATCTGGGTCGCTGCCCGCTCGGGGGGATTCCACTTCCGCTTGCAGCAGGGCCGGTGGGTCGAAGGGCGCGGCGGCGAGGAACTGTTCGCTGCGCTCTCGCGCCTGGCCGGCGAGCAGGCCGGCGAACCGGTGACGATCGGCCGGCCGCGCTGACGCCCGTTCAGGGCGTCGAGGTCGCGTCGGGCAGCCGGCGCTGCTCGACGGGGGCGGCGGGCGGTCCGGCTGCCGCGGCGGGTGCGGCTACGAGGTTTTCCCGATAGACGTATTCCTCGGCCGCACCCCCGCCCTCGCCGGCGCCGATCGAGACGAGTCCCGCGGGAAGCGGCATGAAGATCTCGGGCTGGTTCTTCAGGGCCTGTCCCATGAACGAGATCCACATCGGCAACGCGGCGAAACTGCCGGTCTCGCCATTGCCCAGTTTCTTCGGCTGATCGAAACCGATCCACGCGATCGCGACCAGCGAAGGCTGATAGCCGCAAAACCAGGCATCGACGAAATCGTTGGTCGTGCCGGTCTTGCCCGCCAGATCGCCGCGCTTGAGCACCATCGCGCGGGCCGCGGTGCCGCGGCGCACCACGTCGTGCATCATGCTGTCCATCAGATAGGCGTTGCGCGCGTCGATGACGCGGATGGATTCCTCGCCCGCCTTGACCGGTTCGGACTGCGCCAGCACCCGGCCCTTACCGTCGAGGATCCGCTTGACGACATGGCCGCGCACGCGGTAGCCGCCGTTCGCGAATACGGTATATCCCTCCAGCATCTGCCACGGCGTGACCGACCCCGCGCCGAGCGCCATCGTCAGGTACGGGGGATGTTTTTCCGCGTCGAAGCCGAACCGGGTGACGTAGTCCTGCGCGTAACGGGTGCCGATCGCGCGCAGCAGTCGCACCGACACGAGATTGCGCGATCTCGCCAGCGCCCGTCGCAACGGCATCGGCCCTTCGTTCTTGCCGTCGTAATTCTTCGGTTCCCAGTCGCGGCTTCCGGTTTCGGAGGCGGAGATCACGAGCGGGCTGTCCTCGACGATGCTCGACGGCGAGTAGCCGCGCTCGAGTGCCGCGGAATAGATGAACGGCTTGAAGCTCGAGCCGGGCTGGCGCCACGCCTGGGTGGCATGGTTGAACTTGTTGCGGTTGAAATCGAACCCGCCCACCAGCGCGCGCACCGCACCGTCGATGGGGCTCGCCGCGATCAGCGCGGCCTCCACTTCCGGCAACTGCGCGATCGACCAGTTGCCTGCGTCGTCCTTGACGACGCGGATGACGGCACCGCGCCGGATGCGGCGATTCGGCGGTGCCTTGTCCTCCAGCATCCGCCGTGCGAACCGCAGGCCCTCGCCGGAGATGCGCACCGTCTCGCCGCCGCGGCGAACCGCAACCACCTGCGCCGGACTCGCTTCGAGCACGGCGGCGGCGATCAGATCGCCGGAGTCCGCATGGTCCTGCAAGGCATCGTCGATGGCCTCCTCCTGGCTCTGTCCTGGGGCGGCCAACTCGACATAGGCCTCCGCTCCGCGATACCCGTGCCGCCGATCGTAGTCCATCACCGCGCGGCGAACCGCGGCGTACGCGGCCTCCTGGTCCGCCTTGCGGATCGTCGTGATCACACGCAGGCCGCGCGTGTAGGCGTCGTCCTGGAACTGCTCCTGGGCGATCTGGCGGGCCATCTCCGCGACGTAGTCGGCTTGACCGGCGAACTCGCTGATTTCGCGCCGGATCACCAATTCCTCGCGCTGGGCCTGGGCGAGGCGCCGGTCGTCCAGGTAGCCCAGCTCGCGCATACGCCGCAGGACGTAGAGCTGGCGCGTCTTGGCCCGTTTCGGATTGGCGACCGGGTTGTACGCCGAAGGCGCCTTGGGCAGGCCGGCGAGCATCGCCATTTCGGCGATGCTCAAGTCCTGCAGGCGTTTGCCGAAATAAGCCTGCGACGCGGCCGCGAATCCGTATGCCCGCTGCCCCAGGTAGATCTGATTGACATAAAGCTGGAGGATGTCTTCCTTGGACAGGCTGGCTTCGATCTTGAATGCGAGCAGCACCTCGTAGAGCTTGCGCAGCAGCGTCTTCTCGCTCGACAGGAAGAAGTTGCGGGCGACCTGCATCGTGATCGTGCTGGCGCCCTGTCGCTTGCCGCCGCCGATCAGGTTCGACCATGCCGCGCGCGCCACACCCAGCACATCGACGCCGGCATGCTGGTAGAAGCGCTCGTCCTCTGCGGCGAGGATCGCCTGCTTCATGGCCGCCGGCACGTTCTGGATGCGCACGAACGTCCGGTGCTCCTCACCGAATTCACCGATCAGCGCGCCGTCGGCCGTATACACGCGCAACGGGATCTTCGGACGATAGTCCGTGAGCAGCTCGAGGCTGGGCAGACGGGGATAGGCATACATCACCGCGAGCCCGCCCAGCGCAAGAGCGAGGAGAACGGTGCCGAGCAGGACTACAATCGGGTAAATGATCCAGCGCAGGAAAGTTGGCAAGGGGAGGCTCAGCGGGCGAGTGTCGAAAAAATTATACAGCCCGGGCGGATGGCGCTATGCTGCCGAAACAAAACGCTTTACAGGGTTCGCGGTTGTTGCTAGGATTTAATGTAAATTATCACTACTGCGCCCAAGTGATTGTCCAACAAGGGGTTTTACGGAGTGTTCGACACCTCGATCTTTAACCCGAAGGCGCGACCCCTGTTCGGCCTGGACATCTCCTCGGCCGCGGTCAAGATGGTCGAACTGGCCGAGGGCGGTCGCGGCAGTCATCGAATCGAGCGCTACGCGATCGAGCCGCTGGCGCGCGACGCGGTCGTCGATGGCAACATCACGAACCTGGAGGTCGTGGCCGAGGCGGTACGCCGCGGGTGGAAGCGGATGGGCACGCCGGTGCGGTTCTGTGCGATGGCGCTTCCGTCTGCGGCCGTGATCACGAAGAAGATCATCGTTCCCGCCGGGCAGCGCGAGCAGGAGCTCGAGCTCCAGGTCGAATCGGAGGCGAACCAGTACATCCCCTTCGCGCTCGACGAGGTCAATCTCGACTTCCAGGTGATCGGCCCCACGCCCAACAATCCGGACGAGATGGAAGTGCTGATCGCTGCCTCGCGCAAGGAGAAGGTCGAGGATCGCGTGGCGGTGGCCGAGGCGGCGGGCCTCAAGGCGGTGGTGATGGATGTCGAGTCCTATGCCGCCCAGGGCGCCTTCGAACTGATCGAACGCCAGCTCCCGCAGGGCGGTCACGACCGGGTCATCGCGCTCGTCGACATCGGTGCGCACGTCATGAACGTGAGCGTCCTGCGCAACGACCAGCCGGTATACCTGCGCGAGCAGGCTTTCGGCGGGTTGCAGCTCACGCAGGAAATCATGCGCCAGTACGGCATGGGGGCCGAGGAGGCGGAGGCCGCCAAGCGCGCCGGTACCCTGCCGGACAACTACGAAGCCGAATTGTTGCGCCCGTTCCTGGACAACCTGGCACTCGAGGTATCGCGCTCGCTGCAGTTCTTCTTCACCTCGACCCAGTACAACCAGGTCGATCACATCGTTCTTGCGGGCGGTTGCGCGGTGATCCCGGGCGTCGACGAAGTGGTGCGCGGCCGCACGCAGGTCGATACGATCGTCGCCAATCCGTTCGCAGACATGGCGCTGTCGCAGCGCGTGAAGCCGCGCAGCCTTTCGGCGGATGCGCCGTCGCTGCTGGTCGCCTGCGGTCTGGCGCTGCGGAGGTTCGACTCGTGATCCGCGTCAATCTGCTGCCGCATCGCGAGGAAAGGCGCAAGGCGCGCCGCCAGCAGTTCTACGCGCTCAGCGGCCTGATCGTGGTGCTGGCGGGGCTGATCGCCCTGCTCGTGCATACCGTGATCGCCGGTCGCATCGAGGACCAGCAGGCGAGTAACGATTTCCTCAAGCGCGAGGTCGCCGTGCTCGACAAGCGGATCGACGAGATCAAGCGGCTCAAGGAGCAGACCGACGCGCTGCTCTCGCGCAAGCAGGTGATCGAGTCCCTGCAGGCCAACCGCACCGAGGTCGTCCAGATCTTCAACGAACTGGCGCGACAGGTCCCCGAGGGCGTCTATCTGAACAGCATCAAGCAGATCGGTGCCAAGGTCCACATCGTCGGATTCGCGCAGTCGAACGCGCGCGTATCGACGCTGATGCGCAACCTGGGAGGCTCGCCGCTGTTCGGTCAGCCGGTGCTGGTCGAGGTCCGTGCGGTCGTGCAGAACAATCGGCCGGTCAACCAGTTCATCCTCGACGTAGGAATCGAGCGCGCCAAACCCGAGCAGGGCAAGCCGGTTGCGGGGAGCAAGAAATCATGAAGGCGCCGAAGCTGCCGGCCATGCCGGACATCGACTTCCGGGCGCTGCTCGCAGATTTCCGCAGCCTCGATCCGAAGGACGTCGGACAGTGGCCGCTCGCGCCGCGCGTGACGATGCTGGTGGCGATGCTGCTCGCATTGCTGGTGGCGGCCTGGTGGGTCGATTGGCGAGGCCAGAACGAGCAGCTCGACCTCAAGCGCGAGGAAGAGGTCAAGCTGAAGGAACAATACCTGAGCAAGATGAAGCAGGCCGTCAATCTCGACGAGCACCGCCGGCAGCTCGCCGAGATCGATCGCTCGTTCGGTGCCGTGCTCAAGCAGTTGCCGAACAAGTCGGAGATGGAAGGGCTGTTGATCGACATCAACCAGGCAGGCCTCGGGCAGGGGCTGCAGTTCGAGCTGTTCCGCCCGGGTGCCGAGGCGATGAAGGACTTCTATGCCGAACTGCCGATCACGATACGCGTGACCGGCAGCTATCACGACCTGGGCGCGTTCGTCGGGGACGTCGCCAAGCTGCCGCGCATCGTGCTGCTCGGCGAGCTAGGCATCGCGCCGGCAAAGGATGGACGCCTCGCGATGGATGCGATCGCCACCACGTACCGCTACCTGGACGACGAGGAAATCGCCCGGCAGAAGCGCGAAAAGACGGCCAAGAAGAAGTGAGCGGACGATGAACAAATCCGTGATCGTGTTGGTGTCCGCGGTGCTCGCCGCCTGTGGCCGCGGAGAGCACGAGGACATCAAGGCGTGGATGAAGGCCTCGACCCGCGACCTCAAGGGAAACGTGGCGCCGCTGCCGCAAGTCAAGCCGTTCCCGACGGTGGCCTACGAGGCAGCGATGCTCGCGAGTCCGTTCGAGGCGCGCCGCCTCGAACCGGCGAAGAAGGCGGGCGGCGGCGGTCCGCAGCCGGACCTGAACCGGCGGCGGGAACCGCTCGAAGCCTTTCCGCTGGAATCGCTGAAGATGGTCGGCTCGATCGCGCGCGGCAAGACCGTCATCGCGATCATCCAGGCCGATCGCACCGTCTACCACGTGAAGGCGGGCAACTACGTCGGGCAGAACTTCGGCCTCGTCACCGAGGTCGGCGAATCCGGACTCAAGCTCAAGGAACTCGTACAGGATTCCGGCGGCGACTGGGTGGAGCGTGTCAGTTCCTTGCAGCTCCAGGAGAAGTGAGCGGGAGGCGACCAGATGACCCAAATGACCAGAGTGCTCCAGGCAGTGGCGATCGCCGTCTGCGTAACGTTCGGCGCGGCGGCACCTGCCCAGACACCGGCCGCGAACAGCATCGACAAGCTCGTCGTGGCGAAGCAGGGGGGCAGCGTGGTGCTGGCGCTCACGCTCAAGCAGCCATTGTCGGCTCCGCCCGGATCCTTCACGATCGCGAATCCGGCGCGCATCGCGTTCGATTTTCCGAATACCGCGAACGGACTCGGCCGGAACGTCCAGACCGTCAATGAGGGCGAGCTGCGAAGTGTGAACATCGTGCAGGCCGGACAGCGCACGCGGCTGGTGCTCAATCTCGGACGCATGCTCGGCTTCGAAAGCCGCGTCGAGGGCAATGTCGTGACCGTGACGCTGGCTGCGGCGACGACCGGCGAGGTCGCCGGGGCGCCGGTGACCCGCTTCGCCGAGGCGAAACCGGGCGCTTCGGTGCACGGCATCCGCGAGATCAACTTCCGCCGCGGAAAGGGCGGCGAGGGGCGGGTCGTCGTCGATCTTTCTGACGCGAATACCGGCATCGACATCCGTCAGCAGGGACCGAACCTCGTGGTCGAATTTCTCTCGACCCAGGTGCCGGAGACTCTCCGGCGCAAGCTCGACGTAACCGATTTCGCAACCCCGGTGACGAGCATCACCACGCAGCCGCACGGGGAAAACGTGCGCATGGTGATCACCCCCACCGGGATGTGGGAGCACAACGCCTATCAGAGCGAGAACGAATTCGTCGTCGAGGTCAAACGCATCGTCGAGGACCCCAACAAGCTGGTGCAGGGCAGCCGCGGGCGCTACCAGGGCGAGAAGCTGTCGCTGAACTTCCAGAACATCGACGTGCGCGCGGTGCTGCAGGTGATCGCGGACTTCACCAACTTCAACATCATCACGTCGGACACGGTCAGCGGCAACCTGACGCTGCGCCTCAAGGACGTACCCTGGGATCAGGCGCTGGACATCATCCTGCAGGCCAAGGGCCTGGACATGCGCAAGAATGGCAATGTCATCTGGATCGCCCCGCGCGACGAGATCGCCGGCCGCGAGAAGCTCGAGCTCGAGTCGCGCGCCCAGATCAACGACCTGGAGCAGCTGCGCACCGAGAGCTTCCAGCTCAACTATCATCACGCCAAGGAAGTCGCCGATTTCCTGATGTCCAAGGGGCAGACGGTGCTGTCCAAGCGCGGCAGCGCGCTGTTCGACGATCGCAGCAACAAGCTGTTCGTGACCGACGTCGGCAGCCGGCTCGACGACGTGCGCCGGCTCATCCGCGAGATCGACATCGCGAAGCGCCAGGTGCTGATCGAGGCACGCATCGTCGAGGCGGCCGACACCTTCAGCCGCAACATCGGCGTGCGCTTCGGCGTGAATGCGACGAAACCCGGTGGCTTCCGGCTGCTGGGAGACGACAGCCTGCGCTTCACGCTGGGCGGCAGCCTGGCCGCGACGAGCAACTACAGCGGGCAGGTCACGACGTCACCCGGCTTCAGCGATACGCTGGGCGTGAGCCTGCCGGCATCGGGCATCGGCGGTGCCACGCCGGGCCAGTTCTCGTTCATCCTGTTCAACAGCGCCGCGACCAAGTTCCTGAACCTGGAGGTCAGCGCGCTGGAAGCCGACGGCCGCGGCAAGACCATCTTCAGTCCGCGCGTGCTCACCGCCGACCAGGTCGAGGCGCTGATCGAGCAGGGCACCGAGATCCCCTACCTGGAAGCGACCAGTTCCGGCGCGGCGTCGCTGAAGTTCAGGAAAGCCAACCTGTCGCTGAAGGTGAAACCGCAGATCACGCCGGACGGTCGCGTGCTGATGGCCGTCGAGGTCAATCGCGACGAACCCAGCACGAAGGTCAGCCCGGCGGCCGCGGGCGGCGTGGCCATCGACACGCGGCACGTCAAGACCGAGGTGCTGGTCGAAAACGGCGGCACCGTGGTGATCGGCGGTATCTACCGGCAGAACACCAGCAAGACCGTCAACAAGGTTCCGCTGCTCGGCGACATTCCGGTGCTCGGCTTCCTGTTCCGCAATACCGGCGAAGTCGAGGACAAGAACGAACTGCTGGTCTTCCTGACCCCGCGCATCGTCGGCGAGGCGCTCACACTGAAATAGCCGCCGCACGTCCGTCATGAGGCCGGCGCGCGCGCCGGCCTTTTTCGTCATGCGCCCGCCGCCGGATGCGGCGCCGGTGGCGATAGAATGCGCCCGTGAAGGCATGCGGCAACATCTATCTCGTCGGCATGATGGGGGCGGGCAAGACCACCATCGGCAAGCAGCTCGCGCGCTCGCTCGCAAGGCCCTTCGTCGACCTCGATCGCGAGCTCGAACGGCGTACCGGAGTGCGCATCCCGGTGATCTTCGACATCGAAGGCGAGCCGGGCTTCCGGGCCCGCGAGGCCCGTTTGCTGGGCGAGCTCGCCGCCGAGCGCGATCTGGTGGTCGCGACCGGCGGAGGCGTCGTCCTCGATCCCGCGAATCGGGCCATGCTCGTGCGCAGCGGTCTGGTCGTCTATCTGTCGGTGGCGCCGGACGTGCTCTACGAGCGCACCTGCCGCGACAAGAACCGCCCGCTGCTGCAGGTGACCGATCCGAGGGCGAGGATCGAGCAGCTGCACCGTGGCCGCGATCCGCTCTACCGTGAGGTCGCCGACATCGTCGTGACGGGCACGCGCGCGGGGCCGGCGACGGTGGTGCGCAGGATCGAGTGCGAGATCAGGAACCGATGCGCAGCCTGATCG
Organism: Rhodocyclales bacterium; assembly: GCA_037440385.1. Taxonomy (GTDB): domain Bacteria; phylum Pseudomonadota; class Gammaproteobacteria; order Burkholderiales; family Rhodocyclaceae; genus CG2-30-68-42. The sequence goes on from JBBIUI010000010.1 coordinate 20,997, forward strand.
TCGGGCTCGGCAGCCGGTCCTATCCGATCCACATCGGGCGCGGATTGCTCGCGCGCGCCGATCTCGTGGCGGCGCACCTGCCGGCGCCGCGCGCGGTCGTCATCAGCAACGACGTGGTCGCGCCGCTGTACCTGGCGAGGCTCGTCGAAGCGCTGCGCTCGGCCGGCGTGACCTGCGGCGAACTGGTGCTCCCCGACGGCGAGCAGCACAAGGACCGGGCGACGCTGGAGTCGATTTACGACTTCCTGCTCGCCTGCCGCGCGGAGCGCTCCAGTGCGCTGATCGCGCTCGGCGGAGGCGTCATCGGCGATCTGGCCGGATTCGCCGCGGCGACCTATCAGCGCGGCGTGCCCTTCGTCCAGGTGCCGACGACGCTGCTCGCGCAGGTCGATTCGTCGGTGGGCGGCAAGACGGGCATCAACCATCCGCTCGGCAAGAACATGATCGGCGCGTTCCATCAGCCGCGGCTCGTGCTCGCCGACATCGACACGCTCGCGACGTTGCCCGAGCGCGAACTGCGCGCGGGGCTCGCGGAGGTCATCAAGTACGGACTGATTCGCGACCTGCCTTTCCTCGAATGGCTGGAAGCCAACCTCGCGCGGCTGCTCGCGCGCGAGCCCGACGCGCTCGCCCGGGCGGTCGAGCGCTCGTGCGCGAACAAGGCCGAGGTGGTGGCGGCCGACGAGACCGAAACGGGCGTGCGCGCGAGCCTGAATCTGGGGCACAGCTTCGGCCATGCGATCGAGGCCGCAATGGGCTACGGCGTGTGGCTGCACGGCGAGGCGGTCGCCGCCGGGACGATGATCGCGGCGGCGCTCTCGCGCCGGCTGGGCTGGCTCGGCCAGGCCGATGTCGAGCGGATCGAGGCGCTGTTCGTGCGCGCCGGACTGCCGGTGCGCGCGCCGGCGCTGGGCGTCGAGCGCTACCTCGAGCAGATGAGCCGCGACAAGAAGGTCGAGGGCGGGCGAGTGCGACTGGTGCTGCTCGCGCGCCCGGGCGAGGCCCGCATCCACGCCGATGCGCCCGAGCGCGACATCCGTGCGGCGATCGAGGAGCGCTGCGGTGAAGCTTGAGCCGGCGCGCTACGCGGTGAGCGAGGCCGGCTCGCGCGGGCGCCGGTACGCCGAGCCGAAACCGCCCGGCCGCGGGGAGTTCCAGCGCGATCGCGACCGCATCATCCACTGCACCGCATTCCGGCGGCTGGAATACAAGACCCAGGTGTTCGTCAATCACGAAGGCGACCTGTTCCGCACCCGGCTCACCCACACTCTGGAAGTCGCACAGCTGTCGCGCAGTGTGGCCCGTGCGCTCGGGCTCAACGAGGACCTGGCGGAGGCCATCGCGCTCGCCCACGACCTCGGGCACACGCCGTTCGGCCACGCCGGGCAGGATGCGCTCAACGAGTGCATGCGCGAGCACGGGGGGTTCGAACACAACCTGCAGTCGTTGCGCATCGTCGATGTGCTCGAGGAGCGCTACGGAGCATTCGACGGGCTGAACCTGTGCTACGAGACCCGCGAAGGCATCCTCAAGCACTGCTCGCCGGCACGGGCACGGCTGCTCGGAGAGCTGGGCCAGCGATTCCTCGACGGGCTGCAACCTTCGCTCGAGGCGCAGGTGTGCAATCTCGCCGACGAGATCGCCTACAACAACCACGACGTCGACGACGGACTGCGCGCGGGCTACATCACGATCGAGCAGCTCGAATCGCTGTCCATATTCTCACGTCATGTCACGCAGGCGCGCGCCGCCTTTCCGGGGATCGAGGGACGGCGGCTGATCCATGAAACGGTCCGGCGGATGATCAACACGCTGGTGCTGGACCTCGTCGAGGAGAGCGCGCGGCGCATCGCCGCGGCGGCGCCCGACTCGCTCGATGCGGTGCGCCACGCGGGGCCGCTCGCGGCTTTCAGCGACGGGCTGCGCCGCGAACAGAACGAGCTCAAGGCCTTCCTCAACGAGCAGCTCTACCGACATTTCCGCGTCCGGCGCATGACGGCCAAGGCGCGGCGCATCGTCGGCGAATTGTTCGAGGCCTTCACGGGCGACGTGCGCCTGTTGCCGCAGGAGTACCAGCGCAAGGCGCAATCCGATCCGCCGCGCGTCGTGGCCGATTACATCGCGGGCATGACCGACCGGTACGCCATCGCGGAGCACCGGCGCCTGTTCGCGGTCGGCGAGCTGTGACGAGAGCCGTGGCGCGCGCGGCCGTTGCACATCGCGGCGTCGGCCGACCCACCCGGATCATGCTCGCCTGATGCGAATCACGGCGCCTTCCACGGTGACGATGCCTTCCCTGGAAAGCCGCGCCAGCGTCCGGTAAAGCGCCTCGTGGGTGAGGCCGAGTTCGGCGGCCCACGCCTTGCGCGAATGGGTCAGGGTCAGCGCGCCGTCGGCCGCCTCCGCTTCGAGGTAGTGAAGAATCCGTTCCGCTGCTCCGTGCAGGTTGAGCCGTTCGTTCTGTGCGCGCACTTTGCGCACCTCGTCCGCGAGCCGGGCAATCCAGAGGCTGCGGAAACCGGCATCGGAATCGAGCGCTTGCCGGAATGCGTGCATCGGAAAGCGCAGCAAGCGCCCGTCGGTCGCCGCAAGCACGTCACAGTGGTAGACCTTCGACCCCATGCTTGCCTCCGCGACGAAACCGCCGCGTGAACGCTGCACGATGATCTCGGCCCCGCCGGCCGACCGGCGCACCAGGCGGATTTCTCCAGCCAGCACGCACAGCATTGCCCGCGGCGGCTCCCCTCGACGATAGAGCGTCTGCCCGGCCGCAAACCGGAGCACTCTGGCGATGCTGCGCAACCGGCCGGGAATCACATCGAGCGCCGGCTGCTCGCGGACGATCGACTCCCAGTCCAGCGGGAATTCATCCGTCATCGCGCGCCGCGCGGTGGCTCGGCGATGCCACCGAATGCATTCTCGATCGCGTCGCGGCTGGCGGTCTTCGCCGTCATCGCCCACACCGGTTTGGTCATGTGATCCGGATCATACCGAGGCGGCTGCCGCCGCGCTAGCATCGAACGGGGCATTTCGACAGGAGCGGTTCATCATGCCAACGAAGCTGCGGTACGCACTGCTTGCCGGTTCCATCCTCGTCGGCGTGGCATTCGCCGCGCGCGCGCAGCACGACCCGCATCGGCACCAGGCGGGCGAGGCAAGCGCGCCGGATGCCCGAATGATCGTGACGTTCCCGGAGGAACTGCGCACCCATACGCTCGCCAACATGCGCGACCATCTGTCGGCACTTCAGGAAATCCAGGACGCGCTCGCGAGCCGGAAGTTCGACGAGGCCGCGCGGATTGCGGAACAGCGCCTGGGCATGAGCTCGCTCGGGCTTCATGGCGCACACGACCTCGCCAGGTACATGCCGGAGGGCATGCAGAACCTCGGCAGTGAAATGCACCGATCGGCCAGCCGGTTCGCCGTGGCGGCCATCGACGCGAGCGTCACGAACGACGTCCTGCCGGCGTTGTCGATGCTGGCGCGCGTCACCGGCCGGTGCGTCGCGTGCCACGCCTCGTACCGATTGCAATGACCGCGAAAGAGCGTGTCATCGGGAGCAGGCCGCGGTCCGACGAAGCCGGGCTGCCTCGTCCTTGCGCGCAGCGCAAAGCCAGACGAAACGCGGTGATCCTGTCATTGCGAGGAGCGTGAAGCCCGACGAAGCGATCTCGCGCACACCGCCCTTCGGCGCGGCGAGAGATCGCTTCGCCGCCTGCGCCATGCGCCCTGTGGTGGTCGGGCCGTGCGGACACCGGTTCGGCGGGAAGCAAGACGAGTGCCCATCGCCTGCGGCGGCAGCGGACACCGATCGTGCGCAGTCCGTGGTAGGGTGTCCGAGAATCGCAGTGACGACGAACCTCGCTACACCGATGACCGACGATCGATTTTCCTTCGTCCTGGAACAGCAGGCGGACTACGCCTTCCTGATCCGTTTCGACGCCGATTCCATCCCGCCGCTGCTCACCGACGAGCCGCCGCCATTGGGCAGGCAGGCCGGACCCAACCCGACGCGCCTGCTGGCCGCCGCCGTGGCCAACTGCCTGTCGGCCAGCCTGCTGTTCGCGCTGAGGAAGTTCAGGAACCGCCCGGAACCCATCACGGCGAACGTGACCGCCCGGCTCACGCGCAATGCGCAACGGCGGCTGCGGGTCGAGGGGATGAACGTCGACATCCGGCTCGGTGTGCAGGCGGACGGCCTCGAGCATCTCGACCGGGCGCTCGCGCAGTTCGAGGACTTCTGCGTCGTCACGCAGAGCGTCCGGGAGGGTTTCCCGGTCGAGGTCAGCGTGCGCGACGCCAGCGGGCGGCTGCTCGATCGCGATTGCGGCGGCGCCGCCCCGGAGCGCTGACTCGGCGAGCGAACGAATGGCCCATCCGGCACCTCGAACGGACTGCTCCGGGCGGCTCGTCTGGGCGCTCGCCGCCACACTGGGTTTCGGTGTGATCGAACTCGTGGCGGGATGGTGGGCGGGCTCCCTCGCGCTGATGAGCGATGCCGGCCACATGGCCACGGATGCCGTCGCGCTCGCCATCGCCGTCGTGGCTTCGCGCATGGCGAGGGTGCGGCCTTCGCAACGCCATACCTATGGTCTCGCCCGTGCCGAGTTTGTCGCCGCGTTCGTCAACGGACTCGCGATGCTGGCGGTGGTCGCGGGGCTGGCGGCGGCGGCGGTCGGGCGATTGCACGATCCGACGCCGGTCGCGGGAGCGGCGGTGAGCGTCGTCGCGTTCATCGGCCTGCTGGTGAATCTCGCCGTGGCGCGCGCGCTGCACGGCGGGGGTGAGGCTGCGGCCGACCTCAATCGCCAGGCGGCGCTGCTGCACGTGCTCGGCGACCTGCTCGGTTCGGTCGCCGCACTGGCCGCCGGCGTGATCGTCGCGGTGACCGGCTGGTTCTGGGCGGACCCGGCGCTGTCGCTGGTGATCGGCGTGCTGATCCTCGTCTCCAGCGTGCGCCTGCTGCGCCAGGCGGTGCATGGGCTGATGGAAGGCACACCGCTGTCGCTCGACGTCGCGCAGCTCGGTCGTGCGCTGGCGGCGGTTCCCGACGTTCGCAGCGTCCACGACCTCCATGTCTGGTCGCTCGCGAGCGAACGCATCATCCTGACCGCTCACGTCGTGGTGGCCGACCTGGGCGGATGGGAGGACACGCGCCGCGCGCTGGAGAGCCTGTGCCACGACCGGTACGGGATCGAACACACGACGTTTCAGCCGGAGTCGGGCGTGCGCGCGATGACCTACACGCCGAAACGGGCCGGGCGCGAACCCGGCAGGACCGCAGCCTAGGAGGAAACGATGACCGGCAATCCCATCACGCGAGCGCTGCTCGCGGCAATCCTGGCGGCGGCATCGGCTGCGGCTCGCGCCCAGGCGCCGGAGCCGACCTTCACGACCCGCAGCCTGACACCGGACACCGCGCTCGAAGCCGCGGGGGTCGCGCTGAAGAAATGCCGCGACGGCGGCTACCAGGTCGCGGTGGCCGTGGTCGATCGCAGCGGTCTGGTGCAGGTGATGCTGCGCGACCGCTACGCGGGGGCGCATACGCCCGACACGGCGATCGGCAAGGCGTGGACGGCCGTGAGCTTTCGCACCAGCACGGCCGACATGGCGAGCCAGACGCGGCCCGACCGGCCGGCGGGCGGCATCCGCCATCTGCCGCGGGCGGTGATGGTGGCCGGCGGGATCCCGGTCGAGGCGGCCGGCGCGCTGCTCGGCGGTATCGGTGTGTCCGGCGCACCGGGCGGCGATCTCGACGAAGCATGCGCAAAGGCGGGTCTCGAAGCGATACGAGACAAGCTGGAGTTCTGAGCCGCCGCAGTGCGCTCGACGGCATGCTTGAAGCTGCCGCCGGTTGCAGGTAAATTACCGACTCACCCAGGGCGATTCCGGACAGGCCGGCGGGAGAATCCAACCCCGCCGGCTTTTTTCCGCCCCGGCACCGGGGCTTGGCTTCGAGGTCACCGAAAATGGCTGAACGGTATCCCGCGACGCGCGGACTGCACGATCCCGCCTACGAGCATGACGCCTGCGGTGTCGGTTTCGTCGTTCACATCAAGGGCGAGAAGAGCCACGACATCATCGACAACGGCCTGCTGATCCTGAAGAACCTCGACCACCGCGGCGCGGTGGGGGCGGACCGGCTGATGGGCGATGGCGCCGGCATATTGATCCAGATCCCGGATCGCTGCTACCGCGAGGAGATGGCGGCGCTGGGGGTCGTCCTGCCGCCGGCCGGCGAGTATGGTGTCGGCATGGTGTTCCTGCCGAGGGAGCCGGCCGCGAGGCTCGCGTGCCAGGAAGAGATCGAGCGGGCCGTGCGCGCGCAGGGCCAGGTGCTGCTGGGCTGGCGCGACGTGCCCGTCGACGAAACGATGGAGATGTCGCCCGCGGTGCGTTCGCGCGAGCCGCTGATCCGGCAGGTCTTCATCGGCCGCGGCCGCGACATCATGACGACCGACGCGCTCGAACGCAAGCTCTACGTCATCCGCAAGAGCTCGGGACATGCCATCCAGCGCCTGCGGCTCGAGCACGGAAAGCAGTTCTACGTGCCGTCGATGTCGGCGCGCACCGTCGTCTACAAGGGCATGCTGCTCGCGCCCCAGGTCGGCGTGTATTACAAGGACCTGCGCGATCCGCGCTGCGTGTCCGCGCTGGCGCTGGTGCACCAGCGCTTCTCGACCAACACCTTTCCGACGTGGGACCTCGCGCACCCGTTCCGCTTCATCGCCCACAACGGCGAGATCAACACGCTGCGAGGCAACGTCAACTGGATCCGGGCGAGGCAGCAGGCGATCTCCTCGCCGGTGCTCGGCCGCGACCTCGATCGCGTGTGGCCGCTGATCTACGACGGGCAGTCGGACTCGGCGTCGTTCGACAACGCGCTGGAACTGCTCTACATGGCCGGCTATCCGCTCGCCCATGCGGTCATGCTGATGATCCCCGAGGCGTGGGAGAAGCACACGCTGATGGACGAGAACCGGCGCGCGTTCTACGAATACCACGCGGCGATGATGGAGCCCTGGGACGGCCCGGCGGCGGTCGCCTTCACCGACGGCCGCCAGATCGGCGCGACGCTCGACCGCAACGGCCTGCGCCCGGCCCGCTACGTCGTGACGACGGACGACATCGTCATCATGGCCTCGGAGGTCGGCGTGCTTCCGGTACCCGAATCGAAGATCGCCAGGAAGTGGCGGCTGCAGCCGGGCCGGATGTTCCTGATCGACATCGAACAGGGCCGCATCATCGACGACAAGGAGCTCAAGGACGCGCTGGCCAACGCCAAACCGTATCGTGAATGGATCGACCGCATCCGCGTGCGGCTCGACGACCTGCCCGCGCCGTGCGAGCGCGCCGACCCGCCCGCCGAGTCGCTGCTCGATCGCCAACAGGCGTTCGGCTACACGCAGGAAGACCTCAAGTTCGTGTTGCAGCCGATGGCGGCCAACGGCGAGGAAGCGGTCGGATCGATGGGAAACGATTCGCCGCTCGCGGTGCTCTCGCAGCGCCCGAAGCCGTTCTACAACTATTTCCGCCAGCTCTTCGCGCAGGTGACCAACCCGGCGATCGACCCGATCCGGGAGGATCTGGTCATGTCGCTGGTCTCGTTCATCGGCCCGAAGCCCAACCTGCTCGATGTGTCGGACATCAATCCGCCGATGCGCCTGGAGGTCTCCCAGCCGGTGCTCTCGTGCGAGGACATGGAGAAGATCCGCCACGTCGAGAAATATACCGATGGCAAGTTCCGCTCGTACGAACTCGACCTCTGCTATCCGGTCGCGTGGGGCAAGGAAGCCATCGAAGCGCGGCTCGCCTCCCTCGCGGCAGAGGCCGAGGATGCGGTCAATTCCGGCTTCGGCATCCTGATCCTTTCCGATCGCAGGATGGACCGGGACCGTGTGGCCATTCCGGCGCTGCTCGCGCTATCGGCCGTCCATCAGCATCTGGTCGGCCGGGGACTGCGCACCTCGGTGGGCCTGGTCGTCGAGACCGGCTCGGCACGCGAGGTGCATCACTTCGCGCTGCTCGGCGGCTACGGCGCCGAAGCCGTGCATCCGTATCTCGCCCTCGAGACCGTCGCCGAGCGGGCGGCCGCGCAACCGGGTGCCGCGGACCAGAAGGCGGCGATGAAGAACTTCATCAAGGCGATCGGCAAGGGGCTGCTGAAGGTGATGTCCAAGATGGGCATTTCCACCTATATGTCCTATACCGGTGCGCAGATCTTCGAAGCGGTCGGTTTGCGCAAGGCGTTCGTCGACCAGTACTTCACCGGGACCACGACGCAGATCGAGGGCATCGGCGTGTTCGAGGTGGCCGAGGAGGCGATGCGGATGCATCGCGAGGCGTTCGGCACGAGCCCGGTGCTCGCCGGGATGCTCGATCCGGGCGGCGAGTATGCCTGGCGCGTGCGCGGCGACGAGCACATGTGGACGCCCGACGCGATCGCCAAGCTGCAACACGCCGCGCGCTCCGGCCGGTACGAGACCTATCGCGAGTATGCGGCGATCATCAATGACCAGAGCCGCCGGCAGATGACGCTGCGCGGCCTGTTCGAGATCCGCCCGGCCGCTCCGGCGGTGCCGATCGAGGAAGTCGAACCGGCCGCCGAGATCGTCAAGCGCTTCGCCACCGGCGCGATGTCGCTCGGTTCGATCTCGACCGAGGCGCACACGACGCTCGCCATCGCGATGAACCGCATCGGCGGAAAGTCCAACACCGGCGAGGGCGGCGAGGATCCGCGCCGGTTCCGCACGATCCGTGACGGGGACACGCTCGCCGGCGTGCTCGGGCGCAACCGCGTCGAGCGCGATCTTCCGCTCAAGGCCGGGGACTCGCTGCGCTCGAAGATCAAGCAGGTCGCCTCGGGACGGTTCGGCGTCACCGCCGAATATCTGGCCAGTGCCGACCAGATCCAGATCAAGATCGCGCAGGGCGCGAAACCGGGCGAGGGCGGCCAGCTGCCCGGACGCAAGGTCTCGGAGTACATCGCCGAGCTGCGCTTCTCCGTGCCGGGCGTCGTGCTGATCTCGCCGCCGCCGCACCATGACATCTACTCGATCGAGGATCTGGCCCAGCTCATCCACGACCTGAAGAACGCCAACCCGAAAGCCTCGATCTCGGTGAAGCTCGTCTCGGAGGTCGGCGTCGGTACCATCGCGGCCGGTGTGGCCAAGGCCAAGGCCGATCACGTGACGATCGCGGGCCACGACGGGGGCACCGGCGCGAGCCCGTGGAGCTCGATCAAGCACGCCGGCACGTCCTGGGAACTCGGGCTCGCCGAGACGCAGCAGACGCTGGTCGCCAACGGCCTGCGCGGGCGCATCGCCGTGCAGGCCGACGGGCAGATGAAGACCGGTCGCGACGTCGTCGTCGGTGCGCTTCTCGGTGCCGACGAGTTCGGCTTCGCCACCGCGCCGCTGGTCGTGGCCGGCTGCATCATGATGCGCAAGTGCCACCTGAACACCTGCCCGGTGGGCGTGGCGACCCAGGATCCGGTGCTGCGCCGCCGATTCAGCGGCCAGCCCGAGCACGTCGTCAATTATTTCTTTTTCGTCGCCGAGGAAGTGCGCGAACAGATGGCGCAGATGGGCGTGCGCCGGTTCGAGGAACTGATCGGGCGCTCGGATCTGCTCGATACGAAGCGCGGCATCGAACACTGGAAGGCGAAGGGGATCGACTTCAGCCGCGTCTTCCACCGTCCGCAGGCCGCCGCGAACGTGGCGCGCTTCAAGTGCGAGGAGCAGGACCACGCACTGGCGAAGGCACTCGACCACAAGCTGATCGCGCTCGCCGCCCCGGCGCTCGAGCGCGGCGAGCGCGTGCGCATCGATCTGCCGATCCGCAATGTCAACCGCACGGTCGGGACGATGCTCTCGAACCGGGTCGCCGTGAAGCACGGCCACGCCGGGCTGCCGGAGGACACCATCCATGTGACCTTCACCGGCAACGCCGGCCAGAGCTTCGGCGCGTTTCTCGCCCGCGGCATCACGCTGGAGCTGATCGGGGACGCCAACGACTACACCGGCAAGGGGCTCTCGGGCGGCCGGCTGATCGTGCGCCCGCACGCCGAGTTCCGCGGCAATCCGCAGGAGAACATCATCGTCGGCAACACGGTGATGTACGGGGCGATCGACGGCGAGGCCTATTTCCGCGGCGTGGCCGGCGAACGTTTCCTGGTCCGCAACTCGGGCGGCACGGCCGTCGTCGAGGGCGTCGGCGACCACGGTTGCGAGTACATGACCGGGGGCACCGCCGTCGTGCTCGGCGGCACCGGGCGCAACTTCGCCGGCGGCATGAGCGGCGGCATCGCCTACGTCTACGATCCGGCGGGCGGGTTCCGCGCGCGCTGCAATCTGGGCATGGTCGACATCGAGCCGCTGCCGGCCCCGGGGGCGACGCCGCGCGCGCTGCGACACCGCGGCGAGGACGACGAACCGCTGCTGCGGCGGTTGATCGAGAATCATGCGCGCTACACGGGTTCGGACGTCGCCAACGCGATCCTCGCGAACTGGCAGGTCGCGCGCACGTTCTTCGTCAAGGTGTTCCCGAAGGAATACCGGCGTGCGTTGAAGGAGCTGGACGCCAGAGCGGCGCAGCCGGCCTGACGATCCTCACCGGAGTCGAGAACAGATGGGAAAGCCCACGGGTTTTCTGGAGTATCAGCGCCTGAGCGAGGCGTACCGGCCGGTCGCCGAGCGGCTGAAGGATTTCCGCGAATTCGTCGCCGCGCTCGGCGACGAGCAGGCGCGGGTGCAGGCGGCGCGCTGCATGGACTGCGGCATCCCGTTTTGCAACAACGGCTGTCCGGTCAACAACATCATCCCGGACTGGAACGACCTCGTCTATCGCGGCAATTTCCGCGAGGCGCTCGACGTGCTCCACTCCACGAACAATTTCCCGGAGTTCACCGGCCGCATCTGCCCGGCGCCGTGCGAGGCGGCGTGCACGCTGAACATCAACGACGACGCGGTCGGCATCAAGTCGATCGAGCACTTCATCATCGACACGGGCTGGGAGCAGGGCTGGGTCGTGCCGCAGCCGGCCGCGCGCGCGACCGGCAGGCGCGTCGCGGTGATCGGCTCCGGCCCGGCGGGGCTCGCGTGCGCGCAACAGCTCGCACGCGCCGGCCATGACGTCGTCGTTTTCGAGAAGGACGATCGCATCGGCGGCCTGCTGCGTTTCGGCATTCCCGACTTCAAGCTGGAGAAACGCCTGATCGACCGGCGGATCGAGCAGATGCGCGCCGAAGGCGTCGAGTTCCGCACCGGCATGCACGTGGGCACCGACGTGCCGGCGGACCGGCTCGCGAGCGAGTTCGACGCGCTCGTGCTCGCGGGCGGCGCACAGCGACCGCGCGATCTTCCGGTTCCGGGGCGCGAGCTGAGCGGGGTGTACTTCGCGATGCAGTTCCTGCCCCAGCAAAACCGGATCGTCGCCGGCGAGCGGGTCGAGGACCAGATCACCGCCGCCGGCAAGCATGTCGTCGTCATCGGCGGCGGAGATACCGGTTCGGACTGCGTCGGAACCGCCAACCGCCAGGGCGCGGCTTCGGTGACGCAGCTCGAACTGCTCCCGCGCCCGCCCGAGCAGGAAGACCGCGCGCTCACCTGGCCCTACTGGCCGGTCCGGCTGCGCACGTCCAGTTCGCACGAGGAGGGTTGCGTGCGCGACTGGTCGGTGGCCACGAAGGCCTTCGTCGGATCCGGCGGCAAGCTGGAGGGCCTCAGGCTGGTCCGGCTCGACTGGAGCGGCGGCAAGATGAGCGAGGTCCCCGGGTCGCAGTTCGAACTGCCCGCCGATCTGGTGCTGCTCGCGATGGGATTCCTCGGGCCGAAGCTCGAAGGGCTGGCCGACGTACTCGGTCTGGACAAGGATGCACGCGGCAACGTCAAGGCGGCGACCGAGGGCGCGGGCAGTTACCGCAGCTCGAACGCGAAGGTGTTCGCCGCCGGCGACATGCGACGCGGCCAGTCGCTCGTCGTGTGGGCGATCCGCGAGGGCCGGCAATGCGCCCGCGCGGTCGATGAATTCCTGATGGGCGCCTCGGAGCTGCCGCGCTGAGCCGCGCGGGCGGGGCCGGCCGAGCCCCGCCGGGAAGCACGTCGGTGCCCGATTCCCTCACGTGACGCAATTCGCAACCGGCCCCGGCGGGGCGGACGATAATGCGGTCACTTTGTCCGATTCCTCCGCCATGCAGGTTGTCGTCCTCGCCGCCGGTCAGGGCAAGCGCATGCATTCGTCGCTGCCCAAGGTCCTGCAGCCGCTCGCCGGCCGGCCGCTGCTGTCCCACGTGCTCGCCACCGCCCGCTCGCTTCGCCCGTCGCGCATCTGCGTCGTCCATGGTCACGGCGGCGAACGGGTGCGGCAGTGCTTCGCGACCGATACCGATCTGCTGTGGGCGCAGCAGCAACCGCAACTCGGAACCGGACACGCGGTGCAGCAGGCCCTGCCGCAGCTCGCGCCCGAGGGCCTCGCGCTGGTGCTCTATGGCGACGTGCCGCTCACCTCGCCGGCCACCCTCGCCAGGCTGATCGACGCCGCGCGCGGCGGTGCGCTCGCGCTGCTCACCGTCGGGCTCGACGACCCCGACGGCTACGGCCGCATCCTGCGCGATGCGTCCGGGCGCGTCGAGCGCATCGTCGAGCAGAAGGACGCCACGGACGAGGAGCGCGCCGTGCGCGAGATCAACACCGGCATGCTGTGCGCGCCCGTCGCCTGCCTCGCGCGCTGGCTCGCGCAGGTGCGCAACGACAATATGCAGAGCGAGTACTACCTCACCGACATCGTCGCGCTGGCCGTCGCGGACGGCCACCCGGTCGAGACCGCGCAGCCCGCCGCGGTGTGGGAGACGCTGGGCGTGAACAGCAAGGCGCAGCTCGCGGCGCTGGAACGCATTTTCCAGCAGCAGGCGGCGAGCGCGCTGATGGAGCGCGGTGTCACGCTGATCGACCCGGCACGCATCGACGTGCGCGGCGAGCTTCGATGCGGCAGCGATGTCGAGATCGACGTCGGCTGCGTGTTCGAGGGCCGGGTGGAGCTGGGCGACGGCGTGCGCGTGGGCGCGCACTGCGTGATCCGCAACTCGGTCGTCGCGGCCGGTGCGCGCATCGAGCCGTTCTGCCACATCGAGGACGCCTCGGTCGGCGCGGCGTGCCGCGTCGGGCCCTACGCGCGGCTTCGCCCCGGCGCGCAGCTCGCCGAGGACGTGCACGTGGGCAACTTCGTCGAGGTCAAGAACAGCCGCATCGATGCGCACTCCAAGGCCAACCACCTGTCGTACCTGGGCGACGCGACGGTCGGGCGCAACGTCAATATCGGCGCCGGCACCATCACGTGCAACTACGACGGCGCGAACAAGCATCGCACCGTCATCGAAGATGACGCCTTCATCGGCTCGGACACGCAACTCGTCGCACCGGTGACCGTGGGTCGCGGCGCGACGCTGGGTGCCGGCACGACGCTCACGCAGGACGCACCGCCCGATGCGCTGACGCTGTCGCGCGCGAAACAGGTCACGCTCCCCCGCTGGCAGCGGCCCGTGAAGGCCGGGCGTCGCGGAAACTGAGCGCCGGTTGCCGATTGCCGATCGCGGAGCCCGCCATGTGTGGAATCGTCGCAGCACTGTCCGATCACGATGTCGTCCCGGTCCTGCTGGAGGGACTGCGCAAGCTCGAGTACCGCGGCTACGATTCCGCGGGCCTTGCGGTCGTCAATGGCGAACTGCGGCGGCTGCGCGCCGCGGGCCGTGTCGCCGAGCTCACCGCCCAGGCACGAACCGAACGCGTCGAAGCTCCGATCGGCATCGCGCACACGCGCTGGGCCACTCATGGCGTGCCCTCCGAGCGCAACGCCCATCCGCATCTGAGCGGCGGGCTCGCGGTGGTGCATAACGGCATCATCGAGAATTTCGATGCGATCCGAACGCGGCTGATCGCGCGCGGCTACGAATTCGTGTCCGATACCGATACCGAGGCCATCGCGCACCTGATCCACCATTGCCGCAAAACCGAGCCGGACCTGTTCGACGCGGTCTGTTCGGCATGCCGCGAGCTGGTCGGTGCCTATGCCATCGCGGTACTCGCCGAGGACGAGCGCGACCGCCTCGTCGTGGCGCGCTGCGGCGCGCCGCTGCTGCTCGGTCTCGATGACAAGGGCAACTATGCGGCGTCCGACGCCTCGGCGCTGCTGCAGGTCACGCGCAACATGGTCTATCTGGAAGACGGCGACGTCGCCGAGCTCACGCGCACGCGCTGCCGCATCCGCGGCGCCGACGGCGGCCTGGTCGAGCGCCCGGTGCAGGTCAGCACGCTGTCGGCCGACGCGGTGGAGCTCGGGCGGTTCCGGCACTACATGCAGAAGGAGATCTTCGAGCAGCCCGAAGCGCTCGCCGCGACGCTCGAGATGATCGGCGGTGCGCGCTCGATCTCGCCGCAACTTTTCGGCGCGCGTGCGGGCGAGCTGCTCGAGGGCGTGAAGCGCGTGCTGATCGTCGCGTGCGGCACGAGCTACCACGCGGGAGTCGTCGCACGCTACTGGATCGAGCAGCTCGCCGGCATCGCCTGTTCCGTGGAAGTCGCGAGCGAATACCGCTACCGCGCCTCGGTCGCCGATCCGCACACGCTGGTCGTCGTGATCTCGCAGTCCGGCGAGACGGCCGACACGCTCGCTGCGGTCAAGCATGCGAAGGCGCGCGGGATGCTGCGCACGCTCGCGATCTGCAATGTCGCCGAAAGCGCCATCGTGCGCGAGACCGCGCTGCGTTTTCTCACGCGCGCGGGCCCGGAGATCGGGGTCGCATCGACCAAGGCCTTCACGACCCAGCTCGCCGCGCTGTTCGTGCTCTCGCTCGCGCTCGCCAAACTGCAAGGCAGGCTCGACGAGGCACAGCAGGCGGAGTGCCTGAACGCGCTTCGCCACCTGCCGGTCGCCGTCGCAAGGGTGCTCGAGCTCGAGTCGCGCATCCGCGGCTGGGCCGAGCGCTTCGCGACGAAGCAGCACGCGCTGTTTCTCGGGCGCGGCATGCACTACCCGATCGCGCTCGAAGGCGCGCTGAAGCTCAAGGAGATCTCCTACATCCACGCCGAGGCCTATCCCGCGGGCGAGCTCAAGCACGGGCCGCTGGCACTGGTCGACGAGGACATGCCGGTCATCGCGGTCGCACCCAACGATGCGCTGCTGGAGAAGCTCAAGTCGAATCTGCAGGAGGTGCGCGCGCGCGGCGGCGAACTGTACGTGTTCGCCGACGCCGGCAGCGCGATCGCGGAAAGCGAGGGCGTCCACATCCTGCGCATGCCCGAGCATTACGGGCTGCTCTCGCCCGTGCTCTACGCCGTGCCGCTGCAACTGCTCGCCTACCATGCGGCGCTGGTCAAGGGCACCGACGTCGACAAGCCGAGGAACCTCGCGAAGTCCGTGACGGTCGAGTAGGACGTTCCACGGCGGTGTCCGGCCGCCGCGCGCCTGAAGGGCGTTCGCGGTCGGGCGGCCTCGCGGCTCAGTGCGCCGCGAGGCTGCGGTGCTGTGCGAGCGAGCGCGCGCTGACGAGCAGCGCCAGGCCCACGGCGGCCGAGGTGAAGGCGAGCGGATAGACGGTGCCGTCGAAGCTCGCGCCGACCCAGGTTCCGATCGCGAACGCGCAGGCCATCATCATGAAGCCCAGCAGCCCGGCGGCTGCACCGGCCTGCCGGGGGAAGGGCGCCACCGCTCCGGTCTGCGCGCACGGAAAGTTGATGCCGTGGGCGAACATGACGAGGAATTGCGCACCCACGACGGTCGTCCAGTGGTGCAGGCCGGCCAGGATCAGCCCGGCGAACAGCAGGCCCGCCGCCGCGGACCCCAGCGCACCCCAGCCCAGCGTGCGCTCGACGCCGAACCGCTTCAGCAGCCGCCTGCACACGATGGTGCCCGACAGGTAGCCCAACACGCCGAAGGCGAAGCAATACCCGTAGTACTGGGTGGGCACCCCCAGCACCCGGATCAGCACGACCGACGAGCCCGAGATGAACACGAAGATCGAGCCGTAGGACAGCGCGCCGGGCGCCGCATAGGCCCAGAAGGTCGGCGAGCGCAGCACACGGCCGTAGTTCGCCGCGAGTCCGGCGATTTTCAGCGCGCCGGGATCCTTGTGCAGGTTCGTCTCGCCGAGCAGCCGCCACAGCGCGAGGCCGAGCACGGTGGCGAACACGGTCAGCGCCACGAAGGCCGCGCGCCAGCCGAACGCCACCTGCAGGTAGCCGCCGAGGATGGGGCCGAGAATGGGCGCGGCCGCCAGCAGCGAGCTGACCTGCGAGAGCACGTGCGCGCCCTCCGCGGGGGCATAGGCGTCGCGCACCAGCGCGCGCGCGATCAGCACCGCCGAGCATGCACCGAGCGCCTGCACGATGCGTCCGGCGATCAGCGCACTCATCGTCGGAGCGAACGCACACGCGACGCTCGCGCCGATGTAGACGGCCAGACCGGCCAGCAGCACCGGCCGCCGGCCGTAGCGATCCGACAGCGGCCCCACGACGAGCTGGGCGGTGCCGAACGCGATCACGAAGCCCGACAGCGTCTGCTGCACCAGCGCCGGGGATGCGTCGAAGTACGAAGCGAGATGCGGCAGCGAGGCGAGGTACAGGTCGGTCGACAGCGGCTGCAGCATCATCGACGCCGCGATCAGCCCCAGCAGGATGCGCGGGGCCGGCAGCACGATGGCCCGCTGCGGGCCCGCGCCGCTCACGCGCGTTCCCCCCGGACGGCCGGCGCCGCACCGGCGGCGGCGCCCAGGAAGAGCAGCCCCACCTGAGGCGTACGAAGCAGCGCGTTCAGGAGCAGCAGGGCCGACGCGCACCCGGCGCCCGCCCAGCACGGCCTCGCCTCCCTCGCGGCCCCATCGCGTCCCGAACTCGCCCGCCTTGCGGCCGTAGATGCGCGTGACGCCGTAGCGCTGCATGAGGGT